>JAPLAT010000331.1 GCA_026393175.1 Pseudonocardiales bacterium | reverse complement strand
CGGCGCATCCTGGACGCGCACCCCGGCGCGTACTGCCCCGACCAGTACCACAACCCGGACAACGTCGCGGCCTACGTGCCGATGGCGCACGAACTGCTGGAACAGACCGGAGGGCTGGACGTTCTCGTCTGCTCGGTGGGCACCGGCGGGCACTCGGCCGGTCTCGCCGCGGTGCTCCGCGCCCACCACCCCCACCTGCGGCTCGTGGGCGTCGACGCGATCGGCTCGACGATCTTCGGCCAGCCCGCCCGGCCCCGGCTCATGCGCGGACTCGGGTCGAGCATCTACCCGCGCAACGTCGCCTACCCCGCGTTCGACGAGGTCCACTGGGTGGCGCCCGCCGAGGCGGTGTGGGCCTGTCGCCGCCTGGCGGCCACGACCTACGCCAGTGGTGGGTGGAGCGTCGGCGCGGTCGGTCTGGTCGCAGGCTGGGTGGCCCGGACCAGTGCGCCGGGCACGCGGGTCGTCGCGGTGTTCCCCGACGGTCCGCAGCGGTACTTCGACACCGTCTACAACGACGAGTTCTGCGAACACCACGGCCTGTTCGACGCTCCGCCGACGTCGGACCCCGATCGGATCGGGCACCCGGCCGAGCGTGAGGTGTCCCGGTGGACCCGGTGCACGACAGTCGCCGACCCGACCGGCCCGCGGGTGATGCAGGAGCCGTGATGCGTGCGCTCGCCCAGTACCGTTCGTTCCCCAGGTCGGTGCAGCTGCTGCTGCTCAACCAGCTGACGATCAACCTCGGCTTCTACATGCTCATCCCCTACCTCGCCGCGCACCTGTCCGATGGGCTCGGGTTGGCGACCTGGCTGGTCGGTCTGGTCCTGGGGGTGCGCAACTTCGCCCAGCAGGGCATGTTCCTCGTCGGGGGGGCTCTGGCCGACCGGTTCGGTTGCAAGCCGCTCATCGTCGCTGGGTGCGCGCTGCGGACAGTGGGCTTCGGCCTGCTCGGGGTGGTCGACTCGCTGCCCGCGCTTCTGGTGGCCTCGGCCGCGACGGGGTTTGCCGGGGCGCTGTTCAACCCCGCGGTGCGCGCCTACCTCGCCCGCGACGCGGGGGAGCGCCGGGTCGAGGCGTTCGCCCTGTTCAGCGTGTTCTACCAGGCCGGGATCCTGCTGGGGCCGCTCGTGGGTCTCGCGCTGACCGGGATCTCGTTCTCGCTGACCTGCCTGGTGGCGGCGGGGGTGTTCGCTCTGCTCACCGTGCTGCAGGTCCGTGCGCTGCCGGCGAGCGGCGACTCCCGTGACGGCGGTGCCGGCCGGGACTCGACCGGCTGGCGAGAGATCCTCGGCAACCGCCCGTTCCTGCTGTTCGCCGCGGCCATGGCGGGCTCCTACGTACTGTCTTTCCAGGTCTATCTGGCGCTGCCACTGCAGTCCGCGACGGTGACCGCCACCGCGGCGCAGGCCACCGCGCTCGTGACGGTGCTGTTCGCCGTGTCCGGACTGGTCACCATCCTGGGGCAGCTGCGGGTGACGGCGTGGTGTCGGGCCCGGCTGGGCCCGGCCCGGTCGATGACGCTCGGGCTGGTCACGCTGGGGGTGGCGTTCCTGCCGCCGCTGGCGACGGCGGCACTGCCGGCCGGTGGGGGAGGGCTCGGCGCTGCGGCCCTGGTGGCCTCCGCCGCGGTTCTCGCGCTGGGGACGGCGATCCTGTTCCCGTTCGAGATGGCCACGATCGTCGCGCTGTCCGGTGATCGGCGGGTCGCCACCCACTATGGCCTGTACAACACCGTGTGCGGGGTCGGGATCCTGCTCGGCAACCTCGGGACCGGGTGGGCGCTGGACCTGGCCCGCTCCTCGGGCGCACCGGCGGCACCGTGGCTCGTGCTGATCGTCGTCGGTGCGGCGTGTGCGGCGGCCGTACGGTTGCTG
>JAPLAT010000203.1 GCA_026393175.1 Pseudonocardiales bacterium | reverse complement strand
CGTCGGCGGCGCGGCCGGCCGGACCGGCGGTGGGGTGGGCGGGGTGCCGCGCCGAGGGAGGACCGGCGGCCGGCCCGGGACCCCGGTCCGGGGGTCCTGCCGGGTGCGCGTGGTGGGCGGCTCGGCCCGGGGTCCGGGGGGCGGTGGGGCGGGCGACGGCGGCGGCCGCTCGCCCCGGGACGTCGGCGGCTCGGCCCGCGTGGTCGGCGGTGCCGGGCGCTCGACCCGGGTGGACGGCGGCTCGGCGCGAGTCGTGGGCGGTGCCTGCTCGACCCGCGATGTCGGCGACCCGGTCCGGACGGTCGGTGGCTCGGCCTGCGTGGTCGGCCGCGGCGGCCGCCCGACCCGCGAAGTCGGCGGTTCGACCGGGGAGATCGGCGACCCGGTCCGGGCGGTCGGTGACTCGGCCCGGGCGGTCGGGGACCCGGTCCGGGACGTCGGCTGCTCGGCCCCGGTCGCGGGGGACTCGACCCGGGCGGTCGGCGGCTCGTCCCCGGGAGCCGCGGGTGCGGCCCGGCCCGGAGGTGGCATGCGCCCTCCTGGTCGGCGGGCCGCGGCCGGCGGCGCGCGGACGGTGCCGGACATCCTCGCGGAACGGCGTCGCGCCGTGAACCCCCGGGACCGCTCCCACCTTTCCGCCGTAGGCTGTGCCGCGGCGGGCGAGCCGAGGGAGGGCGCACCGCTCCCCGTCGGGGCCCAGGTCAGCCGCGAGGTGCCGCACGATGTCCAGCGAGATGTTCGGCCCCTACCGGATGGGGAGCCTGCTCGGCTCCGGTGGCATGGGCGAGGTCCGCCGGGCCTACGACACCCGCCGCGGGCGCGAGGTCGCCCTCAAGCGCCTGCACCCCTCGCTGGCCGCCGACCAGGAGTTCCGGGCGCGGTTCCAGCGCGAGTCGGCCGTCGCGGCCCGGCTGAACGAGCCGCACGTCATCCCGATCCACGACTACGGCGAGATCGACGGGCAGCTGTTCATCGACATGCGCCTGGTCGAGGGCACCGACCTGGCCGCGGTCCTCGACGAGGGTCCGCCGCCGGTGGAGCGGGTCCTCGACGTGCTGTCCCAGGTCGCGGACGCCCTCGACGCCGCGCACGCCGACGGCCTGGTGCACCGCGACGTCAAGCCGTCCAACGTGCTCGTCGTCCCGCGCGGCACCCGGCCCGGGCGCGACTTCGTCTACCTCGTGGACTTCGGCATCGCCGGGGTCGTCGACAGCCCCGGCCTCACCCGCACCGGCACGGCCGTCGGCACCAGCGCCTACATGGCCCCGGAGCGGTTCACCGGCGCCCGCTGGGACCATCGCGTCGACGTGTACGCCCTGGCGTGCGTGCTCTACGAGTGCTTCACCGGCGGGCGGCCCTACCCCGCGGAGTCCGTGGTCGGGGCGCTCTACGCGCACGTGAACCAGCCGGTCCCGCGGGTCACCGCGGTGCGCCCGGACCTCCCGGCCGCGCTCGCCGACGTGGTGGCGCGCGGCATGGCCAAGCGACCCGAGGAGCGCTACCCCTCGGCCGGCGCGCTGATGACGGCCGCCCGGGAGGCGGTGCTCGGCCGCACCGGGCACGCCCCCGTCCGCGCCGCCGGGCCCGCCGGGACCGGTGCCGATCCGGCCGGGCGCCCGACGACGGCGGCGGTGGGCGCGCTCGGGCCGGTGACCGTACGGCCCGGCCCCGGCGGCAGCTCTGTCGGCCGCAGCTCCGTCGGCGGCGGCCCTGGCACCGGCACCGGCTTCGG
>JAPLAT010000613.1 GCA_026393175.1 Pseudonocardiales bacterium | reverse complement strand
GGAAGACGTCGCCGGGGGTCATCGGCACGGCGGCGTGCCGGGCCCCGGTCATGATCAGGTGGCCCGGTTCGAGGGCCACCCCGTTCTCGCCGAGCACGTTCGCGAGCCAGGCGACGACGGCCACCGGGTCGCCCAGCGCGGCGGCGCCCGCGCCGGTGTCGACGAGCTCCCCGTTGCGGGTGAGCGTCATGCCGATCAGGCGGGTGTCGAGGCCGTCGAGCGGGACGACCCGGCTCGACGTCGCCATCGCGCCGTTCGAGGCCAGGTCGGCCACGGTGTCGGCGAGCTTGATGCGCCAGTCGACGATGCGCGAGTCGACGATCTCCATCGCCGCGACGGCCCCGGCGATCGCGGCGTGCGCCTGGGTGACCGTCACCCCCGGGCCCTGCAGCCGCTCGCCGAGCACGAACACGATCTCGGCCTCGATCTTGGGCTGGATGAAGCGGTCGAGCGGGATCGTGTCGCCGTCGCGGTAGACGGTGGAGGCGAGCACGGGGCCGTGGTCGGGGGAGTCGACCCCGATCATCTTCTGCATCGGCTTGCTGGTCAGCCCCACCTTGTGGCCGATCACCCGGTCGCCGTCGGCGAGCAGCAGGTCGATCAGCTCGCGCTGCACGGCGTAGCCGTCGGCCATGCCCAGGCTCGGGTCGGCGTCGGTGAACGGCTCGATCGGCACGCGCGTGCGCCGGGCGTCGTAGAGCGCCCGGGCCTTCGCCGGTGCGTCGGTCACGGGCATGCGGTTCTCCACATCGTCGGGTCGGGGCGATCCTGCCCCGCGGCGCGGGCCGGGGGACAGGGGTGCGTTCCGCGCATCGGAACGCGCCCGGATCGCAGCGGGGTGACACCGCTCCGATCCGGTCGCAGCGGTGTCACCCCGCTGCGACGGGGCGCGGTCATGCCCGGGCCGCCTCGGGCGTCCAGCCGAGCCGGCGGCTGATCGCCTCGCCCGCCTCCACCAGGGCGCGGGCGTGCCGCCGCCGGGGCACGGCTCCGAACCGGGCCACCGGCGCCCCGATGCTGACCGCCGCGACGACCGCGCCGTGCAGGTCGCGGATCGGGGCGGCGATGCTGGCCACGCCGATCTCCCGCTCGTTGACCGCCTCGGCCCAGCCGCGGGCGCGGACGGCGGCGAGCAGGTCGCGCAGCGCGGCGGGGTCGGTGACGGTGTGCGGGGTGAGCGCGGCCAGCGGGCGGGCGAGGAACGCCTCGCGCTCGGCGTCGGGGCGGTGGGCGAGCAGGACCTTCCCGCTCGACGTGCCGTGCGCGGGCACCCGCCGCCCGGTCTCGGTGAACAGCCGCAGGCTGTGGGCGCTCTCCAGCCGGTCGACGTAGACGACCTCGTCGCCGTCGAGCACCCCGATCTGCGACGACTCCCCGGTCTGCTCCCGGAGCTGGACGAGCACCGGCCCGGCCGCGGCGTGCAGGTCCATGTGCACCTTCACGGCCTCGCCGAGCTCGTAGACCACGATCGCGAGCCGGTAGCCACCGGTGTGCGGGTCCTGCTCGACGAGCCCCTCGGCCACGAGCGTGGTGAGCAGCCGGTGCACGGCGGACTTGCCCAGGCCCAGCCGCCGCGCCAGCTCGGAGACCCCGATGGACTCCTCGCGGGTGAGGAAGGCCTTGAGCACCCGTGCGGCGTTGCGCACGGAGCTGAGCGTCGCGTCGGTCACCGGGCCCTCACGCCGGCGCCTTCGGCGTCCAGTCCCGCCGGCCCCCGACGGAGGCGAGCAGGGCCTTGCGGACGACGTCCGGGTCCGGGTCGGGCGTGTCGGCCAGCGCGCCCACGGCCTCGTCGCGGGGGGCGATGGCCCTCGCGAGCAGGGCCTGGGCGCGGGGCAGCCCGGCCGCCGCGGCGCCGATCAGCTCGTCGACCAGCCGCTCCCGGCCGCGGACCCGCGAGCGGATCGTCTCGAAGTCCCGCGCCGCCGCCGAGTGCCCCGCCGCCAGCCCGGACCCGACGTGTCCGGCGTGGTGCGGGGTCAGGCCCGAGCCCGGCTGGGCGACCACGTGGTAGGCCGTCGTCGTCACCCCGAGGGCGTGCTTGACCTCGGCGTACGCCGGCCCGTCGCGCTCGTCGAGCAGGCCCAGCGCGGGCGTGACGACCGGGTCGTAGAACCGCAGCGTCCACGTCAGCCCGGGCAGCTCGCCGTCGAGCGCGACCTCCTGACCGCGCAGCGGGCCCAGCGCCTCGCGGGTGCCGATCAGGTGCAGGTTCCGGGTGCCGACGGCGGCGACGGTGAGCGGCCCGCCCGCGAGCAGCGGCATCGCGCCGCGCACGGCGGGCGGGAACGTGTCGGCCTGGGCGAGGTAGGCGCGGTGCAGCGCGGTCACGTAGTCCGCGACGGCGGCGCGCATGCCCTCCGGATCCATCGGTGCTCCTGTTCCGTCATCCGGAACGGCCTTGCTTCCGTCCGGAACGCTGGGCGCCTAGCGTGGCACCCGCCACACGGATTGCACAACCGGACGGGAGCACCGACCGTGGGAGTTCTTCGACTCGCCCACATCGACGTCCGCACGCCGGACCTCGATCTCGCCGCCGCCTACTACTCGGAGGTGATGGGCCTCCAGCAGGTCCGGCGCACCGTCGACCCCGAGCTGGGCGACACGGTGTACTTCAAGTGCTGGGACGAGGAGGACCACCACTCGCTGCGGCTGCGCTACAACCCGCGCACCGGGATGGACTCGTTCACCTTCCGGGTCGAGCGGGAGGACGACCTGCACGACTTCGAGAAGCGGCTGGCCGACTACGGCTGCCAGGTGTCGCGGGTCTCCAAGGGGGAGGCCGTCGGCCAGGGCGAGTCGATCCGCTTCGAGGTGCCGTCGGGCCAGGTGATGGAGCTGGTCTGGGACGTCGAGAAGACTGGCAACGCCCTGGGCAAGCGCAACCCCGCCCCCGTCCCGCCGCCGGACCTGCCCGGCATCGCGCCCCCGCGGATGGACCACATGCTCGTCAACGCCGAGGAGGTCGGCGAGGCGGCGCGGTTCTTCCAGGACGTGCTGGGGCTGCGGCTGACCGAGCAGGTGCTCGACGGCAACGGCCACCAGATGGGGGTGTGGCTGGCGGGTCGCACGAACTCCCCGCACGACATCGCGATCGTCAACGGGCCCAACGGGGCGCTGCACCACTGGGCGTACTGGCTCGACGACTGGGACCACATCCGCAAGGCCGCCGACACGCTGGCCTACAACGGCGTGCAGATCGACCAGGGCCCGACGCGGCACGGCGTCACCCGCGGCAACACCATCTACTTCTTCGACCCGCTCGGCATCCGCAACGAGGTGTTCACCGGCGGGTACTGGGTCGATCCGGACCAGGAGATCATCACCTGGACGGAGCAGGAGTTCGGCAAGGGCCTCTTCTACTACGAGAACGTCATCAGCCAGCGCTTCCTGAGGATGCACACATGACCGACAGGATCCTTCGCCTGCAGCACGTCGAGATCCGGGTGCCCGATCTCGAGCTGTGCACCGCCTACTACACCGAGGTCCTCGGCCTCATCGAGACCGCGCGGGACGTCAAGGACGGCGTCGACCGGGTGTTCCTCAAGTGCTGGGACGAGCACGAGCACCACTCCGTCGTCCTGCGCCAGGCGCCGACCTACGGCCTGGACCACATGTCGTTCAAGGTCGCCGAGTCCGCCGACCTGGACTACTTCACCGACAGGCTGCAGGCCGTC
>JAPLAT010000145.1 GCA_026393175.1 Pseudonocardiales bacterium | reverse complement strand
GGGCGCGGGTCCGGCGGGCCTGCGGGGTCGCCGAGCGCGACGGTGCGCCCGGCGAGGGCCAGCACCGCCTCGTCGTGGCCGACCAGCACCGCGGTGCGCCCGGCCAGCACCGCGGGCAGGGCCGCGACGAGCGCGTCGGCGGTCTCGGCGTCGACGCCCTCGGTGGGCTCGTCGAGCAGCAGCAGCGGCCGGTCGGCGAGCACGGCACGGGCCAGGGCGACCCGGCGGCGCTGCCCGGTCGACAGCCCGGCGCCGTCCTCGCCGACCGCGGTGTCCAGCGGCACGTCGAGCGCCGCCGCCCGTGCCGCCGCGGCGACGCGGGCCGGGTCGGCCCCCGGGTCGGCGAGCCGGACGTTGTCGGCGACGGTGCCGGTGAACAGCACCGGTCGCTGCGGCACCCACGCGACGCGGCGCAGCCAGGCCGCGCGGTCGATCTCGTCCAGGTCCACCCCGCCGACGGTGACCGTGCCGCCGTCCGGGGTGCGCAGGCCCAGTAGCAGGTCCAACACCGTCGACTTGCCGGTGCCGCTGCGCCCGCGCAGCCCGAGCACGGTGCCCGGTTCCAGGTCCAGGTCCAGCCCGTCGAGCACGCGGCCGCCGCGCCCGTCGACGACGACGCCGCGCAGCCGGACCGGCACGCGCGACGGGTCGGGTGCGGGGACCCGGCCCGGCCCCGGTGCCCCCGGCCCGCCCTTCTCCAGCACCGCGAACACCTCGGCCGCGGCGGCCAGGCCCTCCGCGGAGTCGTGGAAGCGCGCGCCCACCGCCCGCAGCGGCAGGTACACCTCCGGGGCCAGGACGAGCACCAGCAGCGCGGTGGCGAGATCGAGGCGGCCCTCCACCAGGCGCAGCCCCACCGACACCGCGACCAGCGCGACCGACAGGGTCGCCACGAGCTCCAGCACCAGCGCGGAGAGGAACGCGACCCGCAGCGTGCGCATCGTCGCGGCGCGGTGGGCCTCGGCCAGCTCGCGCAGCCGCCCGGACTGGCGCCGCGCGCGCCCGAACGCGACGAGCACGTCCAGCCCGGCGACGAGGTCGAGGAAGTGGTGCCCGAGCACGGCGAGCGTGCGCCAGCTCCGGCGGGTCGACACCTCGGTCCGCAGCCCGACGAGGATCATGAAGACCGGGATCAGCGGCACCGTCAGCCCGACGACGACGCCGGACAGCCCGTCGGCGGCGAGGATCCGCACGGCCACCACCGCCGGCACGACGGCGGCGACAAGCAGGGCGGGCAGGTAGCGGCTGAAGTAGCCCTCCAGCCCGTCCAGGCCGCGGGTGGCGAGCGCGGCGAGCTCCCCGGACGGCGGGAGGTCCCGGTGCCGCGGCCCGAGCGCGAGGACGTGGCGCACCAGCGCGGCCCGCAGCTGCCCCACCACCGCCGCGGACGCCCGGTGCGCCGCCACCTCGCCGGCCCAGGCCAGCAGGCCCCGGCCCGCGGCGACCGCCGCGAGCGCGACCAGCGCGGGGGCGAGCACGGCGAGCGTCGCGCCGCCGAGGAACGCGGCGTCGATCGCGCCGGCCAGCAGCTGCGCCTGGACCAGCACCAGCCCGGCGGTGGCCACGGCCGCCGCAGCCGTGAGCCCGACGAAGCGCCGGGCGGCGGAGGCGTGCCGCAGCAACCGCGGGTCGAGCGGCCTCACGGGAGGGCGGGGGTGCTCGGTCGCTGCGCGGCCGGGTCGGCGGCGGCCGGCGGCGCGGTCCGCCGCGGCCGCAGGCCCGTCGGGGCCGGGATGTCGCCCGGGCCGATGCGGCGGCGGAAGACCCAGAACGTCCAGGACTGGTAGGCCAGCACGATGGGGGTGAACAGCACCGCCACCCAGGTCATGACGCCGAGCGTGTACTCCCCGGACGCCGCGTTCGTCGTGGTGAGCGAGAACGCGGGGTCGGTGGAGATGGGCAGCACGTCGGGGTACAGCGAGCCGAACAGGGTCACGGTGACGCCGACGATCGCCGTCGCCGTCAGGGCGAACGCCCGGCCCTCGAGCCCGCGCCGGGACAGCAGCACGGCCCCGACCAGCGCGAGCGCGGTGACCAGCGCCGGCACCGCGGTCCACGGGACGCCCTGGGCGAGCAGCGTCCAGCCGAGGAAGGCGCCGCCCGCGAGGACGGTCGCCGCCCCGAGGGGCAGGGCCAGGTCCGCGGCGCGCCGCCGGACGTCGCCGGTCGTCTTCAGCGCCAGGAACAGCGCGCCGTGCAGGGTGAACAGCAGCAGCGTGGCCAGCCCGCCGAGCAGGGCGTACGGGGTGAGCAGCGTGAGCAGGGTGCCGGTGTACTCGTGGTCGGCGTCGAGCGGGACGCCCGCGACGATGTTGGCGAACGCGACACCCCAGAGTAGCGCGGGCACGGCCGAGCCGGCGACGATCGCGACGTCCCAGCGGGCCCGCCAGCGGTCGGAGTCGATCTTCCCCCGGAACTCGAAGGCGACGCCGCGCAGGATCAGCGCCACCAGGACGAGCAGCAGGGCGAGGTAGAAGCCGGAGAACAGGCTCGCGTACCACTCCGGGAACGCCGCGAAGGTGGCACCGCCCGCGACGAGGAGCCACACCTCGTTGCCGTCCCAGACCGGGCCGATGGTGTTGATCGCGACGCGGCGGTCGTTCTCGGTCCGGCCCACGACCGGCAGGAGGATCCCGACCCCGAAGTCGAACCCCTCCAGGACGAAGTAGCCGGTCCACAGGACCGCGATGAGCAGGAACCAGACGTCGGTCAGTGCCATGGCGGGCCGTCCTCTAGTAGGCCACGGCGAGCGGCCGCGGCGCGTCGTCGGAGTCGTCGGGGCCGGTCCCGGGGACGGTCGGCGGCGGGGGCCCGGCCTGGGCGTAGCGGACCATCAGCACGCCGTCGACCACCGCCAGCACCCCGTAGAGCAGCGTGAACACGATCAGGGAGATCACCACGCTCGCGGTGCCGACGGAGGGCG
This sequence comes from Pseudonocardiales bacterium, assembly GCA_026393175.1. GTDB lineage: Bacteria > Actinomycetota > Actinomycetes > Mycobacteriales > Pseudonocardiaceae > Pseudonocardia. Next base: position 8,642 of record JAPLAT010000145.1, on the reverse strand, counting down.
AGACACCGTCGGCGGTGCGCAGCACACCGAACACCGCCCAGGGCTGCCTGCCCATCTCGGTGAAGATCCAGCCGGCGGTGTTGGCGGCGAACGGGGTCACGAGCGCCACCAGGGCGAGCCGGTGGAACCAGCGCGGGACCGGGGTGCGGGCCCGGCGCCGGGTGAACCACAGCCCCAGCACCGACACTAGCGCGGCCACGAGCCCGAAGCCGATCATCAGGCGGAACGTCCAGTAGGTCGTCGGGACGTCGGGGGTGTAGTCACCGGGGCCGTAGGTCCGCTCGGCCTGCTCCTGCAGATCGTTGATGCCCTCGACCTCGCCGTCGAACGAGCCCGTCGCCATGAACGACAGCACCCGCGGGACCCGCAGGCTCCACAGCTCCTGCGAGCCGTCCGGCGTGCCGATCGTGACCAGCGAGAACGAGGCGGGCGCGACCGTGTCGTAGAGCGCCTCGGCCGCGGCCATCTTCATCGGCTGCTGCTCGGTCATCAGGCGGGCCTGCAGGTCGCCGGTGACGACGACACCCAGGCTCGCGACGAGCACGGTCACCAGGCCGAGCCGGATCGAGGGACGGAACACCTCGGTGTAGCGGCCGCGGGCGAGGTGGTAGGAGCTGATGGCGACGACGAACACGCCCGCGGTCACGAAGCACGCGGTGATCGTGTGCAGGAACGCGCCGACGGCCGTCGAGTTGGTGAGCACCGCCGTGATGTCGACGAGCTGGGCGCGCCCGCGCCCCTCGTCGATCACGTAGCCGACGGGGTGCTGCATCCAGGAGTTCGCCGCGAGGATGAAGTACGACGAGAGCACCGTGCCGATCGCGGCGAGCCAGATGGTGGCCAGGTGCAGCCGCTTCGGCAGCCGGTCCCAGCCGAAGATCCACAGGCCGAGGAACGTCGACTCGAGGAAGAAGGCCAGCAGGCCCTCGATGGCCAGCGGCGCACCGAAGATGTCGCCGACGAAGCGGCTGTAGTCGCTCCAGTTCATCCCGAACTGGAACTCCTGGACGATCCCGGTGACCACGCCCATGGCGAAGTTGATCAGCAGCAGCTTGCCCCAGAACCTCGTCATCCGCAGCCAGCGGTCGTCGCCCGTGCGGTGCCAGACCGTCTGCATGCCGGCGACCAGCAGGGACAGCCCGATCGTCAGCGGGACGAACAGGAAGTGGTACACGGTGGTGATCGCGAACTGCCACCGCGCGAGATCGAGGTTCATCGCTCCTCCGCATGCGTGCTCCGCCGGTGCCCCGGCCGATCTCGACCTTCTCCCGCGCCCGGGGGCGGGGGAGAGGGCCGAACGGCCCGCGCCGCCCGGCCGCCCGGCCCCTGCCGGACCGAGCGGTGCGCGACGACCGTGGCACCCGTGGCGGAGGCGACGGGGACCGTGACGGGGACGGCCGGACCGGGTCCGGCGGTCGGTGAGGTGCCGGGGTGGGACGGGCCGGTCGTGGTCGGTGTCGACGACTCGGCGCACGCCCGGCGGGCGGTGGCCTGGGCCGCGGAGGAGGCGGTCCGGGCCGGCGCGCCGCTGCGGCTGGTCGCGGTGTCCGGCCTGGCCGGGGAGCACCTGCCCGGCCGTGCGGGGCGCCGCCGCGCCCTGGACCGGGCCCTGGACCGGGCGCGGGCGGTCGCGGAGGAGGTGCTGGCCGGAGCGGCGGGCGCGGACGGTGCCGACGGCGCGGGTGGCCCGTCGGGCGCGACGGTGGCGGTGGAGACCGCGGTGCGGTCCGGGACGCCGGTGCCGGTGCTGGCCGAGGAGTCGGGCCGGGCGCGGCTGGTGGTCCTCGGCGACCGCGGTGCGGGTCGGGTGGAGGGTCTCCTGGCCGGCTCCGTGGCCATGGGTCTGATCGGCCGGGCGGAGTGCCCGGTGGTCGTCGTCCGTGGAGCGTCGTCCACCGGCCCGCCGTGGAGCCCGGACCGCATCACGGACCGTCCCGTGGTCGTCGGCGTCGACGGGACACCGGCCTCGGCCGCGGCCGCGGCCTTCGCGCTCCGGGCCGCGGCGGACCGCGGCGTCGCGCTCCTCGCCGTGCACGCCGACCCGGACCGGCCGCCCGGCCCGGACGGCCCCGCCTGCGGGCGGGAGACCGCGGAGGTCCGGGAGCACCTCGCCCCGGAGCGCCGCGGCGCCGCGCTCGCGAACCCCCAGGGCGTGCCCGTGCGGATGGTCTTCGCACCCGGGCGGGCGGCGCGCCTGCTGCTCGCCGCATCGCACCGCGCCCGACTGGTGGTGGTCGGGTCGCGGGGCCGGGGCGAGCTGGCCGGGCTGCTGCGCGGCTCGGTCGGCTCGGTCCTGGTGCACCGCGCCGGCTGCCCGGTCGTGGTGCTCGGGCCGCGCTGCCGGCCCGGCCCGGTGGTCGGGACCAACGTCCCGATCACGAGGGCCCCGGGCCACTGCCCGCAGGCCGGGCCGTCGGGGAGTGTCGGGGCGACCGAGGTGGAGGAGCGATGATGGACGTGAGGCTGGCGCACCGGCCGGTGGTCGTCGGGGTGGACGGTTCGGCGAGCGCGCTGCGCGCCGTGACCTGGGGAGCGTCCGAGGCCGCGCGCCGAGGGGTCGCGCTGCGCCTGGTGACGGCGTTCGGCTGGGCCGGGGAGCACCCGGTCGGGCACCCGACGGCGGGCGAGGTCTACCGCGGCGAGCTGCGCCGCGCCGCCCAGCACCGCCTGGAGGAGGCCGTCGCGGCGGCCGTGGCCGTCGCGCCGGGGCTGGAGGTCGGCGGCGAGGTCGTCGTCGGCTACCCGATGGGCGTGCTGGCCGCCGAGGCGCGGCAGGCGCAGCTGCTGGTGATCGGGGACCGCGGCCGCGGCGGGTTCAGCGGGCTGCTGCTCGGGTCGGTCGCCGTGGCCATGGCCGCCCACGCCGCCAGCCCGGTGGTCGTCGTGCGGGGGGAGGAGCCCGACTTCTCGGCCACCCGGCCGGTCGTCGTCGGCGTGGACGGCTCGCCGACGGGCGAGGCCGCGCTCGCGTTCGCCTACGAGAGTGCGGCGGCGCGCGGGGCCGCCCTGGTCGCCGTGCACGCCTGGGCCGACTCCGTCGCCGACGTGCCGGTGGCCGGCCTGATCGACTGGGCGGCCGTCGAGGAGGAGGAGCGGCAGGTCCTCGCCGAGCGGCTCGCGGGCTGGGCGGAGAAGTACCCCGACGTGGCCGTGCAGCGCGTGGTGGTGCGGTCGCACCCGGTCCCGGCGCTCGTGCGCTGCTCGGAGGGGGCGCAGCTGCTCGTCGTCGGGTCCCGCGGTCGCGGCGGGCTGGCCGGGCTGCTGCTCGGCTCGGTGAGCCACGGGGTGCTGCACCGCAGCCACTGCCCGGTCGCGGTCGTCCGGCCCGACGCCGGACCGGTCCGGTGACCGCGGCCCGACGCCCCGGCGACACCGCGGAGGTCGTCGCGTCCTGGGTGCTGAGCTGCCTGGCCGTGCTCCTCGCCGGTGCGGCGGTGCTCGTCGGGCTGGCCGCGCACGCCGACGGCATCCGCCGCGCCGAGAGCGAGGCGGCCGAGCGGACCCGCGTCGCCGCGGTGCTGCTCGGGCCGGGCGAACCCGCGCTGACCTCCGACCCGGGCGCGTCGACGGCGCGCCGCGCCCCGGCGGCCTGGACCACCCCGGACGGGGTGGAGCACACCGGGACGCTGCTGGTGTGGAGCTCGGCCGACGCCGGCGCGACCGTCCCGGTCTGGGTCGACCGCGACGGCCGGCTCGTGCCCGCCCCCGCCACCCGCACCTCCGGGCTCGTCGGGGCGGTGACGGCCGTGGTCCTCCTGCTCGCCCCCGGCGGCGGGCTGCTGGTGGCCGCGTGGCGGGTGGTCCGGCGGGCCACCCTGGCGGTCAACGCCCGGGCCTGGGCCGCGGAGTGGGAGCGCGTCGCGCCGGAGTGGACGGGCCGGACCGCCTGAACGCCTCCCGCATCGCAGCAGGGTGGCACCGCTGCGACTGGATCGGAGCGGTGTCACCCCGCTGCGATCCCGGGACGGGCCGGCCCGGGGCGGTCCGCGAACGGCGGGTCAGTCCGGGGCGCTCAGGAAGTCGGCCACCACCCCGGCCAGCTCGGCGGAGCGGGTGATCAGCCCCAGGTGCCCGTCCGGGTAGACCTCCAGCCGGGCGTTCGGCAGGCCGCGGCGCAGCACCGAGGCGTTGACGAGCGGGACGATCGGGTCGTCGTCGCCCGCCAGGATCAGCGTGGGCTGCCGGATGAACGGCAGCCACGGCAGGCTGGTCCAGCCCGCCGAGCCGAGCAGCTGGTAGAGGTAGCCGCGCCGCCCGCCCGCGGGCACGGCCGTGCGCAGCGGGGACTCCCGGTTGCCCGACCGCAGGCTTCCGCCGTACAGCTCGCCGGCGACGCGGCGGGCGTAGTCCGGGTCGCGGTAGCGGCGCGGGGAGAGCATCTTGGCCAGCACCGCAGGGCGGCCGGGCACCATGACGCTGCCGGTCGCCGTGGCCACCAGCACGAGCCGCCGGCAGCGGCGCGGGTTCTGGAAGGCGAACTGCTGGGCCAGCCCGCCGCCCCAGGAGATGCCGAGGATGTCGGCGCGGTCGTGGCCGAGCGCGTCGAGCAGCCCGCCGACGAGCCAGGCGTGCACCTGGTAGGGCAGCGGCACCGCCGGGCACGGCGACCCGCCGACGCCGGGGACGTCGAAGCGGATCACCGTGATCGCGGGGTCGAGGTCGGCGACGAACGGGTCGAGGATCTCCAGCGGCGCCCCGATCCCGTTGGCCAGCAGCAGCGGCGGGCCGTCCCCGGTGCCGGGGCGCACGTCGATCCGCAACCGGTGGCCGCGCACGGTGAGCAGCCGCTCGCCGGGCCGGCCGCGGGCGGTCGTGCCGCCCGTGGGCGTGCCGACGGCCCCGGCCGGGCCGAGGGCGTCGTCGAACGCGCCCTCCCACGCACCCCCGACGACGTCCACCGTCACGCGCCGATCCCCTCGGGGGGCTCGACCTCGCGGCGCAGGATCTTGCCGGTCGGTCCCTTCGGCAGGGCGTCGACGATCCACACGTGGCGGGGGTACTTGTAGGCGGCCACCCGCTCCTTGACGAACGCCTTGAGCTCGTCGGCCTCGGCGGAGGCGTCCGGCTTGAGCGCCACGGCGGCGCCGACCTCCTCGCCCAGCTCCGCGTGCTTCATCCCGATGACCGCCACCTCCGCGACGGCCTCGTGCTCGTAGAGGGCCTCCTCGATCTCGCGCGGGTACACGTTGTAGCCGCCGCGGATGATCAGCTCCTTCTTGCGGTCGACGATCGTGTAGTAGCCGTCGCCGTCGCGGGTCGCGAGGTCGCCCGAGCGGAACCAGCCGTCCGGGATCGCCTCGGCGGTGGCCTCGGGGCGGTCCCAGTACCCCTTCATCACGCCGGTGCCGCGGATCGCGATCTCCCCGACCTCGCCCTCGGCGACGTCCTTGCCGTCGTCGTCGACCAGCCGCATCTCCATGCCGTCGACGGGGGTGCCGATGGTGCCGGGCTTGCGCTCCCGGTCGGGCCGGTTGAACGACGCGACCGGCGAGGTCTCGGACAGGCCGTAGCCCTCCATGACGATGCAGCCGAACTCGTCCTCGAACGCCTTCATGATCTCCACCGGCATCGCCGACCCGCCGGAGATGCAGGCCCGCAGCGTGGAGAGGTCGGCGTCGGCGCGCTCGGGGGCGTGCAGCATCCCGGCGTACATGGTGGGGACGCCCTCGAACACGGTGACGCGGTCGCGGCCGATCACCTCGAGCGCCTTCGCGCCGTCGAACCGGGGGATCAGGGTCAGGCAGGAGCCGGCCAGCACCGCGGAGTTGAGCCCGCAGGTCAGCCCGAACACGTGGAACAGCGGCAGGCAGCCCATGATCACGTCGTCGGGCCCGACCTCGATCAGCGTGTCCACCGTGAGCCGGGCGTTGGACGCCAGGTTCGCGTGGGTGAGCACGGCGCCCTAGGGCTGCCCGCTGGAGCCGGAGGAGTAGAGGATGACCGCGGTGTCCTCCTCGTCGCGCTCCACGAGGTCCGTGCCCTCGGCGGGCAGGTCGTCCGGACCCGCCGCCCCGACGACGATCGCCTCGATGCCGGCCAGTTCGGCGCCCTCGCGGCCCGCGTCGGCCATCTGCTCGCCGACGACGATCAGCCGCGCCCCGGAGTCGGACAGGTAGTACTCGACCTCGCGCCCCTTGAGCAGCGGGTTCATCGGCACCACGGCCGCGCCGGCGAGCAGCGCGCCGTAGAACGCGATGGGGAACGCCGGCACGTTGGGCAGCTGCAGGGCGACCCGGTCACCCGGCTCGACGCCGCGCTCGCGCAGCAGGGTGGCCGTGCGGCGGGCGGAGTCGAGCAGCGTCGCGTAGTCCAGCACCAGGTCGTCGAGCTTGACGGCGGGCGCGTCGGGCCGGCGTTCGGCCGTGGCGAGGAGGTTCGTGGCGAGGTTGGTCATGGGGTCCTTCCGCGAGGGGGGCGGGTCAGCGGGCGAAGACGTAGGTGCCGGGGGCGTCGGCGAGCGGCGGGTGGGCGGGCCCGCCCGGGGTCTCGGGCGCCGGGCGCTTGGGCCCGCCGTGGGCGGCCAGCCAGGAGCTGTAGTCCTCCCACCAGCTGCCGCGGTGCTCCTGCGCCGCGTCGAGCCACTGCTCGGGGTCGGCCGGGTGCTGCTCGGCGACCTGGAAGGAGGCCTTCTCGTTGCCGGGCGGGTTGACGATCGCCGCGATGTGCCCGCTGGTGGAGAGCACGAAGCGGGTGCTCCCGCCGAGCAGCTGCGTGGTCGAGTAGCAGTTCTGCCAGGGGCAGAGATGGTCGGCGATGCCGGCGACGACGTAGGAGTCGACCTCGACCCGGGAGAGGTCCACGGGCGTCGCGAGCAGCGTCGCCGCCCCCGGGACGGTGAGCTTGTTGCCCTGCGCGAGGTCGATGAAGTCCCGGTGCAGGGCGGCGGTCATCCGGGTGGTGTCGGCGTTCCAGGACAGGATGTCGAACGCGGGCGGCGGCTTGCCCAGCAAATAGTTGTTGACCCAGTAGTTCCAGACCAGGTCGCGGGGCCGCAGCCAGGCGAACACCTCGGCCAGCGCGGCGCCGTCCAGGTACCCCTGGCGGGCCGAGCGCTGCGTCGCGGCCTGCGCCGAGCCCTCGTCCATCAGCGCGCCCGTGGTGCCGGCCTGGTCCTGGTCGAGCACCGTGACCAGCAGGGCGAGCCCGGCGACGCGGTCCTGGCCGCCGGTGGCGGCGAGGTGCGCCACCAGCATCGAGGTGAGGATGCCCCCCGAGCAGAGCGCGAGCAGCGAGGTGCGCGGCGAGCCGGTGATCTCCTCGACGGCGTCGAGCGCCTCCAGGACGGCGACGGCGTAGGCGTCCAGCCCCCAGCCGGCGTCCTCGCGCCGCGGGTTGCGCCAGGAGATCGAGAAGACCTGCTGGCCCGCGCCGACGAGGTGCTCGACGAGGCTGCGCCCGGGGGCCAGGTCGACGACGTAGTACTTGTTGATCGTCGGCGGCACGACGAGCAGCGGCGTGGAGTGCACCGTGTCGGTCTGCGGCGCGTACTGGATGAGCTCGAGCACCGGGTTGCGGAACACGACGGTGCCCGGGGTGAGCGCCAGGTCGCGGCCGGGGACCTTCGCGTCCGGCTCCACCATCTGCGGGATCCGCGGGGCGGTGGCCAGGTCGGTGACCAGCGCCTTGGCCCCGCGGGCGAGGTTGGCGCCGCCCGAGTCGATGGCGGCCTTCCACGCGGCCGGGTTGAGCACCGGGCTGTTGGTCGGGGCGAGGGCCTCGACGAGGTTCTCCGTGAGGAACCGGATCCGCTGGTCGGTGGCCCAGTCCAGCTCCGCGCCGTCGACGATCCGCTCCGCGGCGCCCGCGGCGGCGAGGTAGGCCTGCGCGACCCGGCGCAGCACGGGGTTGCCCGTCCAGGCGGGGTCGGCGAAGCGCTTGTCCTTGCGGTCCGGCGCGATCTCCGAGCGGCCGGCGAGCACCCGGCCCAGCTCGACGGCCGTGCCGCCGAGCGTCCGGGCGACGGGCGCGGGGTCGCGGGCCAGTGCCGCGGCGAAGGCCAGCCCCTCCCGCCCGGGCAGCCAGCGCGCGAGCGGACCGGTGCCGGCCCGGGAGAGCAGCGTCTCCATCGGTGCCGCGACCGACACCGCCTCGGCCCCGCCGCCGTCCGCCGCTACCGCGGGGTCGCGTTCACTCACCGTGCCTCCAGCCCTACGCGACGTCGCTGTCCGTGAAGGGGGACAGTAGAGGCAGGGCGGCGGATCCGCAGGTCCGGACGGCCTACGCCCGCGCCGGGGCCCGGGCGGTGCGGCCGGCCGGCCCGCCCAGGCCGTCGATCGACTCGGCCGAGAGCACCTCCTCGATGCCCAGCACGGCCGCCCCGGCCAGCCCGGCGTGCTCGCCCAGCACGCTCGCGGCGAGCACGAGGTTGCGCGTCGCGAGCGGGAGCGCGCGCTGGTAGACCACCGCGCGGACGCCCGCGAGCAGGTCGTCGCTCGCGGCGGTGAGCGCCCCGCCGATGGCCACCCGGGCGGGGTTGTAGAGGTGCACGAGGGTCGCGACGCGCTCGCCGATCAGGCCGGCCGCGTCCCGCACCGCGCCGACGGCGGCCGGGTCGCCGCGCCCGATCGCCGCCCGCAGCTCCCCGATCGAGGTGACGGCGTGGCACTCGGCCGCCAGCCTGCGCACGATCGCGCCCGCCGAGG
>JAPLAT010000678.1 GCA_026393175.1 Pseudonocardiales bacterium | reverse complement strand
GCCACGAGCAGCTGGTCGCCCGCCAGCGCGGCGACGGGGACCGCGGCGGTGCCGGCCAGCGCCACGAGCAGCGTCGGCACGGCGAGCTGGGCCCGCCAGGACGGCCGGAGCGCGCAGGCCACCGTGCCGAGGGCGGCGAGGGGCAGGAGCACCACCACGGCGTGGACGACCAGGGGGTGCAGCGGGAGCCCGTCCACGAGGATCATCGGGGCATCCCACCACCGCGGCGGCCCGGCGGGCAAGGAGCGGACGCCCGCATAGGGTGTCGCCGTGAGCAGAGCAGACGGCAGGGCCGACGACGAGCTCCGGCCCGTGACGATCACCCGCGGGTTCCAGGCGCACCCGGCGGGTTCGGTGCTCGTCGAGTTCGGCGGGACGAAGGTGCTGTGCGCGGCGAGCGTCACGGACGGGGTGCCGCGCTGGCGCGCCGGGTCCGGCCTCGGCTGGCTGACCGCCGAGTACGCGATGCTGCCCTCGGCCACGCACACCCGCAGCGACCGCGAGTCGGTCAAGGGCCGGGTCGGCGGGCGCACCCACGAGATCAGCAGGCTGATCGGGCGGTCGCTGCGCGCCTGCATCGACCTGCGCGCGCTGGGCGAGAACACCATCGCCCTGGACTGCGACGTCCTCCAGGCCGACGGCGGCACCCGCACGGCCGCGATCACCGGCGCCTACGTCGCGCTCGCCGACGCCGTCACCTGGCTGCGCGCGCACGGCAGGCTCGCCGACCCCCAGCCGCTGTCCTGCCAGGTCGCCGCCGTGTCCGTCGGGGTGGTGGACGGGCGGGTGCGGCTGGACCTGCCCTACTCCGAGGACTCCCGCGCCGAGGTCGACACGAACGTCGTCGCCACCGACGCCGGCACGCTCATCGAGGTGCAGGGCACCGGCGAGGGCGCCACGTTCAGCCGCCGCACCCTCGACGCGATGCTGGACTCCGCGCTCGGCGGCATCGCCGAGCTCTGCGCCGCCCAGGCGAAGGCCCTGGAGGCGCCCTACCCGGGGGAGCTGCCGTCGTGACCCGCGTCCTGCTCGCCACCCGCAACCCGGGCAAGCTCGTCGAGCTGCGGCGGATGCTGTCGGGCGTCGACGGGTTCGAGGTCGTCGGGCTGGCCGACGTCCCCGAGTTCCCCGACGCCCCCGAGACCGGCGCGACGTTCGCGGAGAACGCGCTGGCCAAGGCCCGCGACGCGGCGCGGGAGACCGGCCTGCCGTCCGTGGCCGACGACTCGGGGCTCACCGTGGACGCGCTCAACGGCATGCCCGGGGTCCTGTCCGCGCGCTGGAGCGGCCGGCACGGCGACGACCGGGCCAACCTCGACCTGCTGCTAGGCCAGCTCACCGACGTGCCCGATGAGCGGCGCGGCGCGGCGTTCGTCTGTGCGGCCGCGCTCGTCGTGCCGGGCGGGCAGGAGACGGTCGTGCACGGGGAGTGGCTGGGCCGGATCGTGCGCGCGCCCCGCGGGACGAACGGCTTCGGCTATGACCCGGTCTTCGTCCCCGAGGGCGACGAGCGCACCTCCGCGGAGCTCGACCCGGCCGAGAAGGACGCCGCCTCGCACCGCGCCAGGGCGCTGGCGGCGCTGCTGCCGCACCTGCGCGAGATCTGACCCCGCGCCGCCCCGCCCTGCCCGGCCCGGCGCGGCTCAGCCGGGGTCCTCCTCGGCCAGCACGCGCCGGGCGACGGCGAACGCGCTGTTGGCGGCGGGCACCCCGCAGTAGATCGCGCTCTGCAGCAGCACCTCGACGATCTCGGCGCGGGTCAGGCCGTTGCGCAGGGCCGCGCGCAGGTGCAGCTCCAGCTCGGCGAGGTGGCCGTGGGCGACGAGCGCGGTCAGCGTGATCGCGCTGCGCATCCGGCGGTCGAGCCCCGGCCGGGTCCAGACGTGCCCCCAGGCGTACTTCGTGATCATCTCCTGGAACGCGGCCGTGGTGGCGTCGGCCCGCTCCAGGGCCGCGTCGACGTGCTCGTGGCCGAGCACCTCGCGGCGGACGGCCAGGCCGGCGGGGTCGAGGTCGAGGGGTTCAGGCACGCCGGGACGGTATCCCGGCCCCCGCGCGCCCGCCGGGGCGCCGGGGCAGGGTGGCCGGGCGGTGACGGGTGGGTGACGCCCCGCACCCACACTCGGGGGACGGGCCGGGGCGTGGGTACCGTCGGTCGGGTGACGTGGCGTCGGGTGCTCATCGGCGTGGCGGCGGTGGTCGGGGCCCTCGCCGTCGTGCTCGCCGTGCGCGCGGTCGGGGTGCCCGACGTCCGGGCCGCGGTGGCGTCCGCGGGGGTGTGGGCCCCGCTGCTGTTCGTCCTGTTCTCCGGGGCCGTCACGGTGACGCCCGTGCCGCGCACGGTGTTCACCGTCGCGGCCGGGGTGCTGTTCGGGTCGGTGCTGGGGGTGCTGCTCGCCGTCGCCGGGACGACCCTCGCCGCGGTCGCCGCGTTCTGGCTGGTGCGGCTCGTCGCGGGACCGTTCGTGGAGCGGCACGCGCACCGCGCCGGGATCGCCTGGGTGCGGCGCAGGCTGGCCCGCAACGGCCTGCTCGCCGTCGCCTCCCTGCGGTTGATCCCGATGGTGCCGTTCGCGGTGCTCAACTACGCCGCCGGCCTGTCCGGGGTCCGGTTCGTGCCCTACGTGCTGGGCACCGTGATCGGCATCCTGCCCGGCACGGTGGCGGTGGTGGTGCTGGGCGACGCGGCCATCGGCGGCGGTCGGCGCGGCGGGCGCGGTCCTGGCGGCGCGCCGGCCCGCGTCGGTGCCCGTCTGACGCGGGACGTGCCGGCGGCGGGATTCGAACCCGCACTGGCGGCGTTCTAAGCGCCGTCTCTCTGCCGATTGGAGTACGCCGGCCGTGCCTTGCGACGACACCACGTCCCCGTGAGGGAGTGGCAGTTGGGACAGAGGATACGGAGGTTCTCCAACCGGTTGTCGGTGTGGTCGCCGTTGACGTGGTCGAGGTGGAGGGGGAGCGGCCGCCCGCGCCACTCCGAGAGACCGCACTCCTCGCAACGGGGCGGCTTCAGGCCGGCCGCGATCAACCGGCGGCGCAGGCTCGCGCTGCTGCCGCTCCACGTCCCGGTCCGGAGAACCTCGCTCAGCGCGCGCGTCGCGCGTCCGGGAAACGTTCGGCCCCGTGCCCACGACCGGCCCGTGAAATGGCCGGTGTCGAGGTCGAGCCGGTGGATGTGGGCGACGATGCTGCGGAACATCCCGCCACTGGGTGTGCGGCCGAGGCGGCGCAGGACGTCGTGGACCGACACCGCGTCCGCGACGGCCCGGCGCAGGTCCTCGTCGGTCCAGTTCCGCCGGACCCGCGTGTCACCCGCGACGGCCCGGGGGATGTGCGCGGCGTCGAGCCCCAAGCGGGCGATGTGCGCCCGCATGGAGTCGTAGCCGCCGGCCCGCAGCCCCAGCCGCCGGTGGACCTCGCTCAGCGTCGAGCTGGCCGCCACTGCTGCGGCCAGCTCGTCGTCGGTCCACCGTCGCGGGCGGGGCACACGGGCACCCTGTCGAACATGCGTTCGGCCGGTCAGACCGCCAGGTCCTTGCGGAGCTTGGCCACGTGGCCCGTCGCGCGGACGTTGTACTGGGCGACCTCGATGCGGCCCTCGGGGTCGACGACGAACGTCGACCGGATGACGCCGGTGACGGTCTTGCCGTACATCGTGCCACGTGGCCCGTCGCGCGGACGTTGTACTGGGCGACCTCGATGCGGCCCTCGGGGTCGACGACGAACGTCGACCGGATGACGCCGGTGACGGTCTTGCCGTACATCGTCTTCTCGCCGAACGCCCCCCACGCGGTGAGGACGGAGCGGTCCTCGTCGGAGAGCAGGGGGAAGGTCAGGCCCTCCTTGTCGCGGAACTTCGCCAGCTTGGCCGGCTTGTCCGGGGAGATCCCGACGACGTCCAGGCCGGCGTCGCCGAGCTCGGTGAGGTTGTCGCGGAAGTCGCAGGCCTGCTTCGTGCAGCCCGGCGTGGACGCCGCCGGGTAGAAGTAGACGACGACGCGGCGGCCGCGGTAGTCGGCGAGCGAGACCGGCTTGCCGTCGGCGTCGGGGAGCGTGAAGTCCGGCGCGGGGTCGCCGGGGGACAGGCGGGTGGTCATGGGGGCGATCCTGGCACGGCCCGCCCGCACCGTGTGATCTACGGTGACCCCCTCACCGGTGGTACCGATCAGGAGGAGGCGTCGTGGCGCGCGACCCGGAGACCATCCAGCGCGAGATCGAGCAGGCCAGGGACGCCCTCGCGGAGAGCCTGGACGCCCTCGGCGAGAAGGCCAGCCCCAAGCGGTTCGTCGACGCCGGCAAGCAGAACGCCCAGGAGAAGCTGGCCGACCCGCGCATCAAGTACGGCCTCATCGCGATCGGCGTGCTCGTCGGCCTCGCGATCGTGCGCCGGATGTTCCGCTAGCCCCGCAGCGCCGCGGCCAGCTCGTGGGCGGCGGCGCGGCCGGCGCCGTCGGCCACCAGCGGGCGGAAGCGGGCGACGTGGCGAGCCGCGCCGAACCCGGCCACCGCGACGAGCGCGTCGCCCGCGGTGTAGCCGACGACCGTGCCGCGCACCGGCCCGCCGTCCAGGCCCGTGCCGAGCAGCGGCTCGACGCCGTCGGCCCGGTCGGTGCGCCCGATGAGCTGGATCTTGAGCCCGAACTGGTCGGACCAGAAGTAGGGCACGGTCGGCGGCGGCGGCTCGGCCCCCAGCACGTCGTGGGCCACGACGGCGGCCTGGTCGCCGGCGCTGGTCCAGTGCTCGGTGCGGTGGCCGTCCCAGCGGGCGGCGTCGCCCACGGCCCACACGCCGGGCAGCCCGAGCACGCGGCCGGTGGGCCCGCACGCCACCCCGTCCGCGACGTCGAGGGGCGTGCCGTCCGGCCCGGTGGCGGGCAGGAACCCCAGCTGCGGCACGCCCCCGACGCCGACGAGCAGCGCGTCGGCGGTGAGCACCGTGCCGTCGGCCAGCGCGACGCCGCCGTCGGCGAACCCGGCCAGGCGGACGCCGGTGCGCAGGTCCACGCCCGCCTCCCGCATGAGCCGCCCGGCCAGCCCGCCGACCACGGGGCCCAGCGCCCGCGCGGCGGGGACGTCCAGCGCCTCCAGCACGGTCACCGCGACGTCGCGCCCGCGGGCCGCGCTCGCCACCTCCGCGCCGATGAACCCGCCGCCGACGACGAGCAGCGAGGAGATCGCGGCCAGCCGAGCGCGCAGCGCCAGCGCGTCGTCGAGGGTGCGCAGGACCGCCGCGGAGGCGGGCTGGTCCGGCAGCCGGCGCGCCGCCAGCCCGGTGGCGACGACCGCCACGTCCCCGTGCAGGACGGCGCCGTCGGCGAGCTCCAGCTCGAACCCGCCGTCGTGGTGGTGCAGCGCGGTCGCCTCCAGCCCGAGGTGCAGGCGGACGCCGAGCTCGTCGAGGGCGTCGGCGTCGCGCAGCCGGGTGCGCGCGGGCTCCCAGTCGCCGGTGAGCACCTGCTTGGACAGCGGGGGGCGGTCGTAGGGGGCGTGCGGCTCGGCACCCACCAGGGAGATCCGGCCCTGGTGGCCAGCGGCACGCAGCTGTTCGGCGGTGCGCAGGCCGCCCAGGCCGGCTCCGACGACCAGCACGTGCTCCGGTTGCTCCGAGGACATGCGCTCATCCTCGCCGAACGGTGGGCGGTCAGCCGACGCGGGTGTCCGGGTCGAGCCGGCTGCGCAGCCGGTCCAGGGTCTGGGCGAGCAGCCGGGAGACGTGCATCTGGGAGATGCCCACCTCGTCGGCGATCTGGGTCTGGGTCATGTTGCCGAAGAACCGCAGCAGGACGATGGTGCGCTCCCGCTCTGCGAGCTCGCCCAGCACCGGGCGCAGGGCCTGCATGGAGTCGACGCGGGCCAGCTCGGCGTCGGCCTCGCCGACCAGCTCGCCCACCGTCGCGCTGCCCTGCTCGGAGGACAGCATCTCGTCCAGCGACGAGCTGCGGTACACCTCCGAGGCCTCCAGACCCTCCAGGACCTCCGAGACCGGGACGCCGAGGTGCTCGGCGATCTCGCTGGGCCGCGG
>JAPLAT010000550.1 GCA_026393175.1 Pseudonocardiales bacterium | reverse complement strand
CGGTCGTAGTAGCCGTGCGCGTAGGACGGGGCGGCGCCGCGCGGGGCCACCGACACCGCCTCCACCACCCAGGTCGGCAGCACCACGGCGCCGGGCACGGGCGTCAGCTCGTCGACGACCTCCTCGACCGTGACGAGCGCGCGGGACGCGGCGAGCACCGCCTCCTTCTGGACCCCGAGGATGCCCCAGAGCTGCACGTTGCCGGCGCGGTCGGCGCGCTGCGCGTGCACGACCGTCACGTCCGGGTTGACCGCCTGCACCGCGGCCAGCTCCTCGCCGGTGAACGGGCAGGTCAACGTGGAGATGGTGGAGGTGTGCAGCGGCAGGTCCGTGCCGGCGTAGCCGCGCAGCACCGCGAACGGCAGCCCGGAGGCCCCGGCGACGTAGCGGTTGGCCATCCCGGCGTGGCTGTGCTCCTCGATCTCCAGCGGCACGGGCCAGCCGGTCCCGAGCGCGTCGCGCATGCGGTGCAGCGAGCCGACGCCGGGATTGCCGCCCCACGAGAAGACCAGCTTGCGGGCGCACCCCGCGCCGATCATCTGGTCGTAGATCAGGTCCGGCGTCATGCGCACGAGCGTGAGATCGCGGCGACCCTGCCGGATGATCTCGTGCCCCGCGGCGAACGGGATGAGATGCGTGAAGCCCTCGAGGGCGACGGTGTCGCCGTCGTGCACCAGGTCGGCGACCGCCTGGGACAGAGGGACGATCTTGGCCACGCCGGAACGCTAGTCGGGTCGGGCCGACGGCGCCATGAGGAGCGCCACGGAGGCGGCGGTCACGATCGGCTGCCCGGCGCTCGCCGGCGGGGTCAGAGTGGGGCCATGGACCTTCCCGCCACCCGCCTCGGCTTCGGCACGATGCAGCTCACCGGCCCCGGGGTCTGGGGCCCGCCCGGCGACCCCGACGGCGCCGTGGCCGTCCTGCGGCGCGCGGCGGAGCTGGGCACCGTCCTGTTCGACACGGCCGACTCCTACGGCCCCGAGGTGGCCGAGGAGCTCCTGCGCCGCGCCCTGCACCCCTACCCCGGCCTGACGATCGCGACGAAGGCCGGGCTGCTGCGCACCGGCCCTGGCCAGTGGCACGCCTGCGGGCGGCCGGAGTACCTGCGCCAGCAGGCCGAGCTGTCGCTGCGCCGCCTCGGCGTCGAGCGGCTGGACCTGTTCCAGCTGCACCGCATCGACCCGACCGTGCCCGCCGACGACCAGTTCGGCCTGCTCGCCGACCTCGTCGCCGAGGGCAAGGTGGCCGCCGTCGGGCTGTCGGAGGTGGGGATCGAGCAGATCGAGCGGGCCGCGACGTTCGTCGACGTCGCGACGGTGCAGAACCGGTACAACATCGCCGACCGCGCGTCCGACGCCGTGCTGCGGTACTGCACGAGCCACGGCATCGGCTTCCTCCCGTGGTTCCCGATCGGCTCCGGCACGCTCGCCGAGCCCGGCGGGCCGGTGGCCGAGGTGGCGCAGCGGCTGGACGCCACGCCCGCCCAGGTCGCGCTGGCCTGGCTGCTGCAGCGCAGCTCGGTCATGCTGCCGATCCCGGGCACGCCGCGCTGGGATCGGGCCACGAGCTGGACATGGCGGGCGGCGAGCTGCCCGCCGCGGCGCTCGCGGCCGTGCTCACCGCCGACCCGCCGACCGGGGCGCCGGTCCTGCGCCTGCGCCGGGCCCGGATCACCGGCGTCCTGCGGCTGACGGGCGCGCGGATCGCGTTCCCCGTCGACCTGCGCGGCTGCGACTTCGCGGAGGCGCCGGACCTGCGCATGGCCGGGTTCACCGGCCTCGCACTCACCGGCTGCCGGGTGCCGGCCCTGCGCGCGGGGAACCTGCGCGTCGCCCACGACCTGTCCCTCGACGACGGCTTCCGCTGCCACGGCCCGGTCCTGCTGGCCGACGCGCAGATCGGCGGCTCGCTGCGGCTCTCCGCCGGGGTCCTTCTGGGCAGCGACGGGCGCGCGCTGATCGCCGACCGGCTCGTCGTCGGCGGGACCTGCTACGCCCGCAGGCTGCGCAGCGACGGCGAGGTGCGGCTGCCCGGCGCCCGGATCACCGGCAACCTCGACCTCGCCGGCGCCGTCCTGCGCGCCCCCGGCCCGGACGCGCTGGACCTGACCGGCGTGACGGTCGACGGCAGCCTCGTCGCCGGGCGCCACGACACCGCCCACGACGCCGTGTTCACCGCCGACGGCCGGGTGCGGATGGCCGGGGCCCGGATCGGCGGCGACCTGCTGCTCACCGGCGCCGTCCTGCGCCGTCGGGCGGACCTGCCGCTGCCCGGGCGCCCGGTGAACGACAGCAGGCCGCCGACCGTGCCGGAGGGGACCGTCGACCCGGGGGCGGCGCTGGTCGCCGACCGCATCCGCGTCGAGGGCAACGTCGAGCTGGACGACGGGGCGGTGTGCACGGGCACCGTCCGGCTGCCCGGCGCCGTCGTCGGCGGGTTCCTGCGGCTCTCGGGAGCGCACCTGTCCGGGCCGTACCCCGCGCCCGACCGCGGCGTCGCCCTGCTCGGCGACGGCATGGAGATCGGCGGCGAGCTGGAGGCCCGGCGCACCGGGCGGCCCGCGCTGGTCTGTCTCGGCGGGCTGCGGCTGGTCGACGCGCACATCCGCGGCAGCGCGAGCCTGGCCGGCGTCACGCTGCACGCGCCCGACCGCGACGCGCTGCACGGCGACCGGATCCGCGTCGGCGGCGACCTGTCGCTGCGCGGCGTGACCGTCGAGGGCACCGTCCGGCTGCAGAACGCGACGATCG
>JAPLAT010000019.1 GCA_026393175.1 Pseudonocardiales bacterium | reverse complement strand
CGCGGTGGACGTGGCCGCTGCCCTGGTGGTGCACGTAGTAGGTGATCACGCGACGAGCTCGTCGTAGAGGTCCTCGTAGCCGCGCACCATCGCCTCGACCGAGCAGACGTCCTCGGCGCGGCGGCGCACGGCGGCGCGGTCGAGCCGCGCGGCGGCGGGGATCGCGGCGGCGAGGCCGTCGACGTCACCGGGGTCGGCGAGCACGCCGCACGTCGGGTCGAGCAGCTCGGGCAGCGCGCCGCGGGCGAACCCGGCGATCGGCGTGCCGCAGGCCAGCGCCTCGGCGACGACGAGCCCGTACGGCTCGTCCCAGCACGGCGACACCACGGCCACCGACGCCGAGCCGACGAGCCGGGCGAGCGCGGTGTGGTCGAGGTGCCCGACGTAGTCGATGCCGTCGCCCAGCAGCGGCGCGACCTCGGCGTCGAACCAGCGGCGGTCGGGCCGGGGCCCGGCCAAGCGCAGGCCGCTCCCGGCGGCGCGGGCCGCGCGGATCGCCTCGACCGGGCCCTTCTCGGGCACGATCCGGCCCGACCAGACGGGCGTGCCGCCGCCGGGGCCGGGCGTCCACGCGGCGGTGTCGACGCCGTTGCGCACCACCAGGACGTCGGGGACGAGGCCGCGCCACTGACCCGCGGTGGTGTGGCTGACCGCGGCGAACCGGGGCCGGTTCTGGGTGCGCGGGAGCCGGATCGCCGACTCCAGCCACGGCGTCGGCGGGGTGTGCAGGGTCGTCACGACCGGGCGCTGCACGGTCGGGCCCATCGCGACGGGCAGGTAGTGCAGCGAGTTGTTGTGCACGACGTCGTACGGCGCGTCGGGGGCCGACAGCTCGAGCATCAGGCCCAGGTAGGCGTGGTGCTCGGCGAGGAACCAGTCGGCGGGCATGCTCACGTCGCTGCGGGCGTGCCCGGTCAGCGGGGGCAGCGGCGCCATCTCGCGGACGCCGAGCGCGGGGTCGGAACCGGCCCCGCCGAACACGGTCACCTCGTGCCCGCGGGCGCGCAGCCGGGAGGCCAGCTGCCAGGTGTGGGCCTCCAGGCCCCCGGCGAACGGCTCGCGGATGGGGTAGCGGGCGGAGGCGATGAGCGCGATGCGGTGTCGCTTCAACGCGGGAGACGGGACGGCGACACGGCGGACTCCTGGTTCGGGGGGCAGCGGGCGAGGGCGACCCCGGATACCCCCGTCCACGTGCGCGCCACGCTGTGACCTACATCATAGAGAGGATCTCCAGTCGCCGGGCGTGGCGCTCCAGCCCGGCCGCGACCCACTGCGGGTGGTCGGCGTACCAGTCGAGCTGCGCGGCCCGGACCTGTCCGTCGTCGACCGGGGCCCCGTCGACGAGCCAGTGGTCACGGGGCTCCGCGCCGAGCCCGAGCGCGTTGAGGACGTCGGGGTCCAGCGGCGCGCGCACCCCGCCGAGCAGCGCCCGGCCCGGGTCGTCGGCGTCCGCCGGCAGCCCGACCGCGGCCTGCACGCGGCGGGCCAGCGCGATGAGCACGGCGTTGCCGGGGTGGTTGAGGGTGTGCGCGGCGTCGGTGCCGAGCCCGAGCAGCAGGTCGGCCACGCCGAC
>JAPLAT010000602.1 GCA_026393175.1 Pseudonocardiales bacterium | reverse complement strand
AGCGTGATCAAGGAGCTGGAGGTCGCGGAGGAGAAGACCCGCGGCAACGACGTCCTCAACCTGACGATGTGCGTCAACTACGGCGGCCGCGCCGAGATCGCCGACGCCGTGCAGAAGATCGCCCAGCTCGTCGCCGACGGGCGGATCAAGCCCGGCAAGGTCGACGAGCGGCTGATCGCCCGCTACCTCGACGAGCCCGACATGCCCGACGTCGACCTGTTCGTCCGCAGCTCGGGGGAGCAGCGGACGTCGAACTTCCTGCTGTGGCAGTCGGCGTACGCGGAGATGGTCTTCCTCGACACCCTGTTCCCCGACTTCGACCGCCGCCACCTCTGGCAGGCCGTCGAGATCTACGCCCGGCGCGACCGCCGCTTCGGCGGCGCGCTCGACACCCCGGAGAGTGCCCCGTGAGTCTCGACGTCGCCCGCAAGGCGCTGGAGAACTACCACGACGTCACCGTCGACGACGACGGCTCGCTCACCTTCGCCCACGGCGGCGTGCTCTGCGTGGTGCAGGGCATGGACCTGGAGGAGGGCCTGCCCGTCCTCAACCTCATGTGCGTCGTGGCCTGGGACCTGCCCCTGGAGCAGGACGTCCCCACCCGCATCGCGCTCGGGGCGGGGGAGGGGCTGTTCGGCACGCCGAAGGTCATCCGCGGCGAGCACGGCTGGGACGTCACCCTGCGCTACGCGTTCCCGGCCAACGGGCTGGAGGAGAAGGCGATGGGCACGCTGCTCATGCTCGTCGTGAGCAGCGCGTCCAGCCTGCGGGCGGAGCTGGTGGGCTCCTGACGGGGTCTCAGACCTCGGCGAGGTGCACGAGCGGCAGCGAGCTGAGCTGCAGCGTGCTCATGTCGCGCGCGACGCCGAGCACCTTGTTCTGCGCCTCCTGCATGCGGCCGTCGATGTAGCCCGAGAGCGAGTAGGCGATGCGGCCGAGCAGGCGCACGGTGGTGTCGTCGACGATCGGGCGCGGCGCCGAGACGACCGCGACACCCATCAGCGAGCCGTCGTTGGCCTGCGCCGCACCGATCGTGAACGCCTCGCGCGGGTTGACGTGCCGCGACGCGTAGTGGTCGCGCAGCTTCTTGAGCATGGCGTGGAAGTCTTCCGCGGTGATCTCGGTGCCGGGCAGCTCCAGCTCCTTGACGTCGTCGTCGGAGAGGATGCCGATGCGGGCGGAGAAGCAGCGGACGTAGCCGACCAGCGCGCCCGTCCACAGCGCCTCGACCAGCGCGTCGTCGGTGGCGACCTGGACGGGCCCGGCGTCGGGCGCGGCGAGCGCGGTGACGAGGTGCTCGCAGCAGCGCAGCACGTACTGGAGGTCCTCGAAGACCGCCGCCAGCTGCGCGAGCTCCTCGGACTCGGGGGCGTCGAGCTTGCGGACCGCGTTCGGGGAAGCCCCGTTCGTCTCGTCCGCAGCGGCCTCGTCGCCGTTGGTTCCGGGCTCACTCATGGGGGGCGTCTCCTTGCTTCCACCTGCGACATCGACCGTGCAGGAGCCGGACGTTAACGCCGCCCCCGAGATCCGGATGACTCAGTCTGAGACGCAGGTCTCACACCTTCGCCGAGCACTCCCGGCACAGCCCGAAGATCTCCGCGGTGTGGCTGAGCTCGGAGAAGCCGTGCTGCTCGGCGACGCGCTGGGCCCAGCTCTCGACGTCGGGTCCCTCGATCTCCACGGTCGCTCCGCAGCGCCGGCAGACGAGGTGGTGGTGGTGGTGCGCGGACTCGCAGCGCCGGTACACCGCCTCGCCCGACCCCGTGCGCAGGACGTCGACCTCGCCGGCGTCGGCCAGGTTCTGCAGCGTCCGGTAGACCGTCGTCAGGCCGATGCCGTCGCCGGAACGGCGCAGCTCCTCGTGGATCTCCTGCGCGGAGCGGAAGTCGTCGAGCCGGTCGAGCATCGCGGACACCGCCGCGCGCTGGCGGGTGGCGCGCACGACCCGTCCCGCGGGGGCCTGCTGTGCCGTCATCGGCCCTCCTCGGCGTGCGCCACCGCGTCCACGACGATGTGCGCCAGGTGGTCGTCCACGAGCGAGTACACCACCTCGCGGCCCTGCCGCTCCCCGTGCACCACCCCGGCGCCCTTGAGCACCCGAAGGTGCTGGCTGATCAGCGGCTGGGTGACGCCCAGGGCGTCGACGAGGTCGTGCACGCAGCGCGGCGCCTCCTGCAGCTGCAGCACGATCGCGATGCGGACGGGCGCGGCGAGCGCGCGCAGCAGGTCGCCCGCCGCGGCGAGCGTGCGGGGGGTGCGGACGGGCGCGGCGGCCGGCTCGGCGCGCGCGGTGTCGTGGTCGTCGGTGTCGGGCGCGGCCCCGATCCCGGGGTCGAGCTCCGCGGACCCCGCTCCGGCGGCGATCGACATCGTGACCCGTCCTCCCCGCGGCGCCCGGACGGCGCCGACCCACCCCATCGTAGGCGCGCGGCTAGA
The DNA here is from genome assembly GCA_026393175.1 of Pseudonocardiales bacterium. Classification (GTDB taxonomy): domain Bacteria; phylum Actinomycetota; class Actinomycetes; order Mycobacteriales; family Pseudonocardiaceae; genus Pseudonocardia. Next base: position 4,230 of record JAPLAT010000602.1, on the reverse strand, counting down.
TTGCCGGGTCGTGCTGCTCCTGTGCCGTTTCGCCGTGTCCCCCGCCGACGCCCCCGCGTTCCGGCGCCGCGCCCGCCTCGCCCTCGAGCTGCTGACCGCCGCCGACGGCGCCCGCGACGGCAGGCTCGGCCGCAGCGTCGACGACCCCGGGCGCTGGGTGCTGGAGGTCCGGTTCGTCTCGGTGGACGCCTACCGCCGCGCCCTGTCCCCGTTCCCGGTCCGCGAGCACGTGGTGCCCCTGCTCTCCGAGGCGCTGGCCGACGAGCCGAGCACCTACGAGACCCTCGTCGACGCCGAGTCCGGCACCAGCCGCGAGCACCCCAGCCTGCTCGCCTGAACCGCCCCTGCGCCGTCCCGCCGACCCGCGGGCCACGGGCCGTCCCCCGCCCCTCGCACCGGTGCGGCGCGGGGGTGCGGGGGCGCCGGGCGGGCCGGGTGGTGCGCCCGCGGAACGCGGTCGTGGGGCTCGCTACGCTGGACCCTCCGTACCACCGCCCTTCTCAGGAGCATCTCCCTTGGCCAGCTCGCCGTCCTCCGCCCGGATCGACACCATCGTCGCGCTCGCGAAGCGTCGAGGTTTCGTGTTCGCCTCGGGGGAGATCTACGGCGGCACCCGCTCCGCCTGGGACTACGGGCCCCTGGGCGTGGAGCTCAAGGAGAACATCAAGCGGCAGTGGTGGAAGAGCATGGTCACCGGCCGCGAGGACGTCGTGGGCCTGGACAGCTCGGTGATCCTGCCCCGCCAGGTGTGGGTCGCCTCCGGCCACGTCGGCGTGTTCACCGACCCGCTGGTGGAGTGCACGAGCTGCCACAAGCGCTTCCGGGCCGACCAGCTCGCCGAGGAGTACACCTCGCGCACGGGCAAGCCGGCCGCCGAGGACGACCTGTCCGACGTGCCCTGCCCGAACTGCGGCACCCGCGGCCAGTACACCGAGCCGCGCGACTTCAACATGATGCTCAAGACCTACCTCGGCCCGGTGGAGACCGAGGAGGGCCTGCACTACCTGCGGCCCGAGACCGCGCAGGGCATCTTCGTCAACTTCCTCAACGTCCAGACGACCTCGCGCAAGAAGCCGCCGTTCGGCATCGGCCAGATGGGCAAGAGCTTCCGCAACGAGATCACGCCGGGCAACTTCATCTTCCGCACCCGCGAGTTCGAGCAGATGGAGATGGAGTACTTCGTCGAGCCCGGCACCGACGAGGAGCTGCACCAGTACTGGATCGACCAGCGCACCGACTGGTACGTCGACCTCGGCATCGCGCGGGAGAACCTGCGGCACTACGAGCACCCGAAGGAGAAGCTCTCCCACTACTCCAAGCGCACCGTGGACATCGAGTACAAGTTCGAGTTCACCGGCCAGGAGTGGGGCGAGCTGGAGGGCATCGCCAACCGCACCGACTTCGACCTGACGACGCACAGCAACCACTCGGGCGTCGACCTGTCGTTCTACGACCAGGCGTCGGGCACCCGGTACCGGCCCTACGTGATCGAGCCCGCGGCGGGCGTCGGCCGGTCGATGATGGCCTTCCTCATCGAGGCCTACACCGAGGACGAGGCGCCCAACGCCAAGGGCGGGGTGGACAAGCGGGTCTCGCTCAAGCTGGACCGCCGCCTGGCCCCGGTGAAGGCGGCCGTCCTGCCGCTGAGCCGCAACGCCGACCTCTCGCCCAAGGCCCGCGACCTCGCCGCGGCGCTGCGCAAGCACTGGAACGTCGAGTTCGACGACGCGGGCGCGATCGGCCGCCGCTACCGGCGCCAGGACGAGATCGGCACGCCGTTCTGCCTGACGGTCGACTTCGACACCCTCACCGACCAGGCCGTGACGATCCGCGAGCGCGACTCCATGGCCCAGGAGCGGGTGTCCCTGGACCAGGTGGAGGGCTACCTCGCCGCCCGGCTGATCGGCTGCTAGGAGCCCCGCCGGCCGTCAGGGCCGGTAGGCGAGCAGCTGCACGCCCAGCTCGGCCTCCGTGCGCCGGAGCCGGGCCAGCTGCTCGTCGGTGAGCGGGGCGTAGGGGCTCTCGGGCCGGTAGGCGACGAGCGGGCAGCCCAGCTGCTCCTCCAGCGCGCGGACGCGGGCCAGCGCGGCGTCGTCGAGTTCCGCAGGATCCATGGCGGAGAGGGTAGGACGACCGGCCGGGGGCGGCGAGTCGATCGCCGCCCCCGACCGGGTGCACCTACGCCGGGGTCGGCAGCAGGCGGTCCAGCAGGTCCTGCATGGTGACCAGCCCGAGCAGCTCGCCCCCGGACTCGACGAGCGCGAGGTGGTTGCGCCGGTCCCGCATGGCCCGCAGGGCGTCGTGCATCGGGATGTCGGCGTCGAGCACCGGGACCGGCCGCATGAGGTCGGCCGCGGTCACGTCCTCGCCGCGGGCGAGCGCGTCGCGCACGTGCACGACGCCCACGGGGCGCCGCCCCGGCTCGCCCACCACGAGCCGCAGGTGGCCGCTGCGCCGCGACTCCTCGCGGATGTCGGCGACGCTCGCGGTGGGGGCGACGCCGGCCACCTCCGCCCGCGGGCGGACCAGCTCGCGCAGCGGGGCCGCGTCGACCTCCAGCGCGGTGATGATCTGGTCGCGGCGCTCCGCGTCCAGGGCACCGGTGCTGGCGGAGTGGTCCACCAGCTCGCGCAGGTCGTCGGGGTTGCGGCCCTCGCCCAGCTCGTCGACCGGCTCCACGCCCACGCGCCGCAGGCACCAGTTCGCCGCGCCGTTCAGGGCGATCAGCAGCGGCCGCGTCACGACCATGAAGCCGCGCATCGGCAGTGCCAGCAGCGTCGCCGACCGCTCCGGGTGCGCGATGGCCCACGACTTCGGCGCCATCTCGCCCACCACCAGGTGCAGGAACGTGACGACGACGAGCGAGAGCACGAACGCCAGCACGCTCGCGACGGTCGGGTCGAGCCCGTCGAACAGCGGCGTCAGCAGCTTCTCGACGGCCGGCTTGCTCACCGCGCCGAGGCCGAGCACGCACAGCGTGATGCCCAGCTGCGACCCGGCGAGCAGCAGCGACAGGTCCTGCGCGCTCTTCAGCGCGGCCCGGGCCGAGGCGCTGGTGGCCGCGGCCTCCTCGAGCCGGTAGCGGCGGGCCGCCACCAGCGCGAACTCGATCGCGACGAAGAACGCGCTGAGCGCGACCAGCGCCGCGGTGATCCACAGGGACAGGGCGATGCTCACGCGCCCACCCCCGCCCCGTCGGCGGCGGACCGGTCGGCGGCGGTCTTCCACGCCAGCCGGACCATCGCCGGCACGCGCCGCTCCACCGCGCAGACGGTCAGCGTCAGCGTGCGGCCGTCCACCTCGAGCTCGGCGGTGTCGCCGACCGAGGGCAGCTTCTGCAGCCGGTCGATGACGAGCCCGCCGAGCGTCTCGTGGTCGCTCTCGGGCAGCTCGACGTCGAGCAGCCGCTCGACCTCGTCGAGGCCGAGCGTGCCGGGCACGGTCCACTCGCCGTCGCCCACCCGCAGGGTGTCGCGGCCTGCGGGGTCGTGCTCGTCGGTGATCTCGCCGACGAGCTCCTCGGCGATGTCCTCTGTGGTGATCACCCCGGCCAGGCCGCCGTACTCGTCGACGACGCAGGCCAGCTCCTCGCCCGCGCCGCGCAGCCGGTGCAGCACGGTGGGCAGCGGCAGCGAGTCCGGCACCAGCACCGGGGTGCGGGCCACGTCGGCGACGCGGACGGCGGTGAGGTCGCGGCCCTCCAGCGCGAGGACGTCGCGCAGGCAGATCACGCCCACGACGTCGTCGGCGCCGTCGCCGAGCACCGGCAGCCGGGAGTGCCCGGACGCCATGATCTCCACCAGCTCCGCGACGGTCGCGTCGGCGGGCACGGTGGTCACGCGCGGGCGGGGGATCATCGCCGAGCGCGCGGTGGTGTCGGTGAAGTCGAGGACGCGGTCGAGCAGCGTGGAGAGGTCCTCGTCGAGGTCGCCGCTGTCGCGGGACTCGTCGATGATCGCCACCAGGTCGCGCGGCGTGGCGGAGTGCTCCACGTCGTGCACCGGCTCGATGCGCAGCGCCCGCAGCAGCAGGTTGGACGCCGCGTCGAAGATGCGGATGACCCAGCCGAACAGGCGCAGGTAGATCGCCGTGGACAGGGCCAGCGCGCGGGCGACGGGCTCGGGCCGGGCGATGGCGAGGTTCTTCGGGAACAGCTCGCCGAACACCATCTGCACGACGGTGGCGAAGAGCAGGGCGAGCACCGTGCCCACGGCGATGCCGACGCCGGTG
>JAPLAT010000053.1 GCA_026393175.1 Pseudonocardiales bacterium | reverse complement strand
AGGTCGACCTGGTGCACCGCCTCGCCGCCCGGCACCCGGACCTCGTCCTCACCGACTCGGCCGACGGGGTGCGCGCCGCCGCCGTGCAGGGCCGGATCGGGTCGCTGCTCGGGGCCGAGGGCGGGCACTGCCTCGACGGCTCGCTCGACGTGCTGCGCGACCTGCGGGCCCGCGGCGTCCGCTACCTGACTCTCACGCACGACGCGAACACCCCGTGGGCCGACTCCGCCACCGACGAGCCCGAGCACGGCGGGCTGACCGCGTTCGGTCGCGACGTCGTGCGGGAGATGAACCGGATCGGCATGATCGTCGACCTCTCGCACACCGCACCGACCACGATGCGCGACGCGCTGGACACCACCGACGTCCCCGTGCTGTTCACGCACTCGTGCTGCCGCGCGCTCACCGACCACCCGCGCAACGTGCCCGACGACGTGCTCGCCGCGCTGGCCGCCAACGGGGGCGTGTGCATGATCACCTTCGTGGCGCCGTTCGTCGCGGGTGCGGCCTCGGGATGGGGCGGCCGGGTGGCCGCCGCGATGGCCGCCGAGGGCCTCGACCCGGCCGACCCCGGCGACCGGGACGCCCACCGCGGCCCGCCCCCGCCGGACGCGTCGCTGCTCGACGTCGTCGCCCACCTCGACCACGCGCGGGAGGTCGCGGGCGTCGACCACGTCGGCATCGGGGCCGACTTCGACGGCACCACCGACCTGCCGGTCGGGCTGCGCGACGTGTCCACCTACCCTGCGCTCTTCGCCGCGCTGCTGGAGCGCGGCTGGAGCGACGAGGACTGCACGAAGCTCGCGGGCGGCAACGTCCTGCGGGTGCTGCAGGCGGTGGAGGAGTCATGCACCTCGCAGTGATCGACATGCAGCGCGTGTTCGCGGAGCCGTCGAGCCCGTGGGCCACGCTCGGGTTCGCCGGCATCGTGGACACGGTCGCGACGCTGGCCGCGGCACTGGCCCCGGAGGTCACGTTCACCCGGTTCGTCGCGCCGGCGGCGCCCGCGGGGGCGTGGCGCGCCTACTACGCGCAGTGGCCGTTCGCCCTGCAGCCGCCGGGGGCGACGCTGTGGGAGCTCGCCGCCCCGTTCGCCGCCCACACCACGCTGGACGCGCCCACGTTCTCGAAGTGGGGCCCGGAGCTGGCCGCCCGGGTCGGGGACGGCCCGCTCGTCCTGGCCGGGGTGTCCACCGACTGCTGCGTGCTGTCCACCGCGGTGGCCGCGGCCGACGCGGGCGTGCCGGTGCGGGTGGTGTCCGACGCCTGCGCGGGCGTGGACGACGCCGGCCACCGGGCCGCGCTGCACGTCATGGGCCTCTACGCGCCGCTCGTCGAGGTCGTCGACGCCGCGTCGCTGCTCGGATGAGCCGGGCCGCGGCCGCCCTCTGGGGGCTCGCGGTCGGGGACGCGCTCGGGATGCCCACGCAGTCGCTGCCGCGGGTCGAGATCGCCGCCCGGTACGGGCCGCTGGTCGAGGGCTTCCACCCGGGCCCCGGCGACCACCCGCTCGCCGCGGGGCTGCCGGCCGGGCAGGTCACCGACGACACCGAGCAGGCCGTCCTGCTCGCCGGTCTGCTCGTGGACGGGCGCGGGCGCGTCGACCCGCACGAGCTGGCCCGCCGGCTCGCCGCCTGGGAGGAGCGGATGCGCGCCCGCGGGTCGCTGGACCTGCTCGGCCCGTCCACCCGCCGGGCGCTGGCGGCGCTCGCGGCCGGGGTGCCGGTCGCCGACGCCGGGCGCGACGGCACCACCAACGGCGCGGCGATGCGGATCGCGCCGGTCGGGATCGCGGTCGCCGACCCCGACGCGCTGCTGGACCGGGTGGTGGAGGCGAGCGAACTCACCCACGGCACCGGGGTCGCGCTGGCCGGGGCGGCCGCCGTCGCTGCGGCGGTGAGCGCCGGGGTGTCCGGGGCGGCGTTCGCCGACGCCGTGCCGGTGGCCGTCGCCGCGGCCGGGCGGGCCGCCGGGCGCGGGCGGTGGGTCGCCGCGGCCGACGTCGGCGCCCGGATCGCGTGGGCCTGCGACCTCGTCGCCGGCCGCGACCCGGCCTCCGCGGTCGCCGTGATCGGGACGCTCGTCGGCACCGGGCTGGCGACGCAGGAGTCGGTGCCCGCCGCGTTCGCGGTGCTCGCCGCCGCGCGCGGGGACACCTGGCTCGCCTGCCGGATGGCCGCCTCGCTCGGCGGGGACACCGACACCGTCGCCGCGATCGCCGGGGCGGTCGGCGGGGCGTGCGGCTCGGCGGTGCCGGCCGCGGCGCGGGCCGCCGTCCGCGGTGTCCCCGACCTGGACGCCCTGGCCGCAGCGCTGCTGGACCTGCGGTGAGGATCGTCCACGTCGGGACGGTGGTCGTCGACCTCGTCGCCGCCGTGCCCGCGCTGCCCGGCCGGGGCGGCGACGTCGTCGCGTCCTCGCTGGCGCCGTCCCCGGGCGGCGGGTTCAACGTGCTCGCCGCCGTCGCCCGCCGGGGGGCGCGGGTCGCCTACGCGGGGCCGCACGGGTCCGGGCCGTTCGGGGACCTCGTGCGCGCGGCCCTCGCCGGGCTCGGGGTCGCCGTGCTGGCCGCGCCCCGGGCCGCCGACACCGGGCTCGTCGTCACGCTCGTGGACGGCGGGGGCGAGCGCACGTTCGTCACCTCGCCCGACGCCCTCGTCGGGCCGACCGCCGACGACCTGGCCCGGGCCCGTCCCGTCCCGGGCGACACGGTCTCGGTGTCGGGCTACGGGCTGCTCCACCCGCCCTCGCGCGACGCCCTCGTGCCGTGGGTGCGGGCGCTGCCGGCCGGGGTCACGGTCCTGCTCGACCCGGGCCCGCTCGCCCCCGCGGCCGCCCCCGACGCGCTCGCCGACCTCCTGCCCCGGGTCGACTGGCTCACCGCCAACCGGCCCGAGGCAACCGCGCTCGCCGGGCCCGCGTCGGCGGGGGAGTCGTCCATCTCCGCCCCGGCCCCCGCGCCTGTCGGCGGGGCGGACGCGCCCGGGCTCGCCGGCGCCACCCGGCTCGCGGCGGCGCTGGCCCGCCGGACCGGCCACGGCGTCGTCGTGCGCGACGGGTCGGCGGGTTGCGTGGTCGTCCCACCCGGCGGGACACCGGTCGCGGTGCCCGGGTTCGCGGTCGACGCGGTCGACACCACGGGGGCGGGCGACGCCCACACCGGCGTCCTGGCCGTGGAGCTGTCCCGCGGCGCGGACCCCGCGTCCGCCGCCCGCACCGCCAACGCCGCCGCGGCCCTGACCGTCACCCGCCCCGGCCCGGCCACCTCCCCCTCGGCGAGGGACCTGGCGGCCTTCCTCGCCCGCCACCCCTGACCCCGCCTCGCACCCAGCGCCCTCGCCCCGGACGGCACCGGCGCGCGTCATCGCCGGCCGCGCGCCACGGCCCGCGCGGGAGGCGGGGGAACCGGCGGCGGGTCAGCCGCGGGCGGCGCTGCCCAGGGCCTGGCGGGCGATGATGACCTGCTGGATCTGGCTCGTGCCCTCGTAGATCCGGAACAGCCGGGCGTCGCGGTAGAAGCGCTCGA
>JAPLAT010000218.1 GCA_026393175.1 Pseudonocardiales bacterium | reverse complement strand
GGGCGGGTGCATGGCGGCCAAGTTCTTCACCGGCCTCCCGCTCGACGGGCCGGACCCGGAGTGCGTGCAGGGCTACGGCGAGCAGGCCCTCGCGGCCCGCGACGGCGTGGAGATCCCGAAGTCCGACGTCGACCACTCGCGCTCGGCGCCGCGCAACTCCCGCACGCCCAAGGGGCCGGTCATGCTCACGCTCGGCACCCGGCCGGACAAGTCGTGCGACCCCAGCCCGCTCGCGACCCCGGCCCCGCTGGGCCCGGCGGCCGCGCGGGCCTGACCGACCCCCCGTTGCAGCAAAGCCACTTTCCCGCAACGAGCTTGCGGGAAAGTGGCCTTGCTGCAACCTGGGCGCTGGCGGAGCCCGTCCGGATCGGGGGGCGGGTCGCGCCGTCGCGGGTGCTGTTCGGGCCGCACGAGACGAACCTCGCCCGGCGCCGGGCGATCGCCGACCGGCACGTCGCCTACTACGCCAGGCGGGCGGCCGGGGGCGCGGGCGTGGTCGTCACCGAGACCGCGTCGGTGCACGACTCCGACCACCCCTACGAGCGGGCGCCGCTCGCGGCCGACTGTCCCGACGGCTGGGCCGCCGTCGCCCGCGCCTGCCGCCCGCACGGCACGCTCGTCCTCGCCGGGCTCGGGCACGCAGGCGGCCAGGGCAGCTCCGCCCACGGGCAGCGGGCGCTGTGGGCGCCCTCGCGGGTGCCCGACGTCGCCTCCCGCGAGGTGCCGACGGCGATGGAGCCGCCCGAGATCGACGCGCTGGTGGCCGGCTTCGCCGCCGCGGCCCGCCTCGCCGCCGACGCCGGCCTGGACGGGGTCGAGGTCGACGCCGGGCAGCACGCCCTGCTGCGCCAGTTCCTCTCCGGGCTGACCAACCACCGCACCGACGAGCACGCCGACGGCCTGCCGCTGCTGCGCCGGGTGCTCGACGCGGCCCGGTCGGCGTTGGGGCCGGACCGCGTCCTCGGGCTGCGGCTGTGCTGCGACGAGCTCGCGCCGTGGGCCGGGATCACCCCGGCCACGGCCGCGGGGGTGATCGCCGCCGTCGCGGACCGGATCGACTACGTCGTGCCCGTGCGGGGCAGCGCGCTGTCGACCGGCGCGACCCGGCCCGACCTGCACACCCCGCCCGGGTTCAACCGCGGGCTCTGCGCGGGCGGACCCGTGCCCGTCGTGCTGCAGGGCAGCGTCGTGGACCCGGCGATGGCACAGGCGGCACTGGACGGCGGGGGCTACGACCTCGTCGAGATGACCCGCGCCCAGATCGCCGAGCCCGACCTCGTCGCGCACGTCCGCGCCGGGACGCCGGAGCGGATCCGGCCGTGCACGCTGTCCAACCAGCGCTCGACGGTCCGCGACCCGCGCAACCCGGTCGTCTCCGACGAGGCCGAGCCGGGGGCCGGGCACGAGACCCTCGACCCGCCGCTCGCCGGGCGCGACCCGGTGTCCCGGGACGTGCTCGTCGTCGGCGGCGGCCCGGCCGGCCTGGAGGCCGCGCGGGTGCTCGCCCTGCGCGGGCACCGGGTGCGGCTGGTGGAGCGGGCGCCGGTGCTCGGCGGCGCGCTGCGCTGGGCCGCCGCCGTGCACGGCCGGGAGCGGATGGGGCTGCTCGTGCCGTGGTGGGAGCGCGAGCTCGCGCGGCTCGGCGTGGACGTCGTGACCGGGGTCGAGGTGGCCGTCGGCGACCTCGGCGCCGACACCGTGCTCGCCACCGGCGGGCGGGACGGGCCGGTCGGCTACCCGGCGGACGGGCCGGTGATCCCCGCCGCGGCGTTCCTCGCCGGCGCGCCGCTGCCGCCGGGGCCGGTGGTCGTCCGGGACCCGGTGGGCGACGCCGTCGGGGTCGGGATCGCGGAGGGGCTGGCGCTCGCCGGTCGCGCCGTCGCTCTGGTGACCCCGGACCCGGTCGCCGGGACCGGGCTCGCCCGCACCGGCGACCTCGCGCCGGCCAACGCCCGGCTGGAGCGGGCGGGCGTGGCGCGCGAGCGGCTGTCGCTGCTGCGCGCGGTGCGCGACGGGCACGCCGTGCTGGAGCACGTCTGGACCGGGGCTCGGCGCACCGTCGCGTGCGCGGTGGTCGTGGACTGCGGCCACCGCCTGCCCGACGACGCGCTGGCCCGCGCCCGGCCCGACCTGCCCCGCGCAGGCGACTGCGTCGCCCCCCGCACCGTCTCCGAGGCCGTGCTGGAGGGCCGCCGGGCCGCGCTGCGGCTCGTGGGTGCGGAGGGGTGTTCTCGCACCTCCGCGCGCGCACGGGCGACGGAGCCGCGATGCTGAACGCGCCGCTGGCCCTGCGCCACCACACCCTGCGCAACCGGGTCGTGTTCTCCGCCCACCTCACCAACTACGCCGAGGACGGGCTGCCGACCGCGCAGCACGCCGCCTACTACGCCGCCCGCGCGGCGGGCGGGGCCGGGCTCGTCATCACCGAGGAGCAGGGCGTCGACCCGCACGACCGGCCCTACGAGAAGACCGTCGACGGCACCGACCCGCGGGTGCTGCCCGGCTACCGGCGGATCACCGGCGCGGTGCACGCCCACGGCGCACTCGTGCTCGCCCAGCTCACCCACAACGGCGGGCAGTCGAGCGGGATGTACACGCGCCGCCCGGTGCTCGCGCCCTCCCCGGTGCCCGACCCGATGTTCCGCGAGGTGCCCGCCGAGCTGGACGCGGCCGGGATCGCCCGCATCGTCGCCGGGTACGCGCGCACGGCCGCGCGCTGCGTCGAGGGCGGGTTCGACGGCGTGGAGCTGCAGGGGGCGCACTCGTCGCTGATCCGCCAGTTCCTCTCCCCGGCCACCAACCGGCGCACCGACGGCTACGGCGGCGCGGACCGGGACCGGTTCCTGCTGGAGGTCGTCGAGGCCGTGCGGGACGCGATCGGCCCCGGCCCGCTGCTCGGCGTGCGGCTGTGCGGCGACGAGGGCATCGAGCACGGCATCGGGCTCGACGACGCGGTCGCGACGGCGCGGCTGCTCGCGGCGACGGGCGCGGTCGACGTCCTCAACACCGCGATCGGCGTCGCCACCTCGACGCTGCACCTCGTCACGCCGTCCCTGCGCGTCGCGCCCGGCTACGCGGACGCGATCCCCGCGGCGCTGAGGCGGGCCGTCGACCTGCCGGTCATCGGCGTCGGCCGGTTCACCACGCCCGCCGACGCCGAGCGGGCCCTCGCGAGCGGGGCCTGCGACCTCGTCGGCGTCGTCCGCGGGCAGGTCGCCGACCCCGCCTTCGCCTCGGCGCCGGTGCGCGCGTGCGTCGGCTGCAACCAGGAATGCGTCGGGCGGGTCGGGCAGAACCGGTGGCTGGGCTGCACGGTCAATCCGCGGGCGGGCCGGGAGACCGTGCCGCTGCCCGCGCCCGGCGTCCCGCGGCGGGTGCTGGTC
>JAPLAT010000437.1 GCA_026393175.1 Pseudonocardiales bacterium | reverse complement strand
GGCGACGGCGGCGGGCGTGGCCGTGCTCGCGGTCGCCACGGGCGGCCGGTTCGGCGTGCGCGCCGAGGTGTGGGCGGCGGCCGCGGGCCTCGTCGCGGCCCACCCGCTGGGCGTCGGCCCCGGTCGCGGCGGCGCGATGATCGACGCCGCCGTGCCGGGCGACGAGCCGTTCGCCCACGCCCACGACCTGTGGCTGCACTGGGCGGTCGAGTCCGGCGTCGGCGGGCTGCTCGCCGCCCTCGCGCTGACGGGGATCGCCACCGTGGCCGTGGCCGCCGCCGCCCGGCACGGCTCGGTGGCCGCGGCGGCGAGCGGCGCGGGTCTCGCCGGGTTCGCCGTGCTCAGCCTGGCCGACCATCCCGCGAACGCCTCCCGGATCGCGCTCGCGCTGTTCGTGGTGCTCGGGGCCACGGTCGCGGGCGCCACCGGCGCACGGCGCGGGCCGGGTCGGCCGGACGGGCGCCATGCCGCCGTCCGCCCGCGGCCGGTCCCCGGGCGCGGGCGGCCGGGTTAGAGGCCGTCGCCGGCCAGGAACAGCTGCGTGCCCTCGGCGCGGACGACGACCGAGACGTCGGTCTCCTCGGGCCCGAGCCACAGCGACCCGCCGCGCTTGATCTCGACGCCGGCGTCGCCGGAGCGCACGCCGACCGCGCCCGCCGTGCAGACGAGGATCCGCGGGCCGTCGCCCGGGACCGGGACCTCGCCCGTGTCGGCGTCGAGCCTGCGCAGCAGGAACTCCCGCGCGGGGGTGTCGTAGCGGACCCACTCCCCCTCCGCGGTCCCGGTGAGCACGGGCGGCGCGGGCGCGCGGAAGTCCAGCACCCGCAGCAGCTCGGGGACGTCGACGTGCTTGGGCGTGAGGCCGCCGCGCAGCACGTTGTCGGAGTTCGCCATCACCTCGACGCCGGCGCCGGACAGGTAGGCGTGCAGGTTGCCGGCAGGCAGGTGCAGCGCCTCCCCCGGCTGGAGCGTGACGCGCTGGAGCAGCAGGGCGGCCAGCACGCCCGCGTCGCCGGGGTAGCGCTCGGAGAGCTCCAGCACCGTCCGCGCGACGGCCGCGAACTCCCCGGGCCGCCCGGCCAGGCGCACGCACCCCTCCTGCAGCGCGGGCACGAGCGAGTCGAGCACCGACTGCGGGAGCGTGATCCAGGTGGTGAACAGCGCGCGCAGGCCGTCCGCGTCGGGCTGGCCGGCGAGCAGCTCGGCGTGCCCGGCCAGCGCCGGAACGGCGAGCTCCCCCAGCAGCCGGACGGTGTCTGCCGGGTCGCGGAAGCCGACGAGCGCGTGGAACTCGGTGAGCGCGCACACCAGCTCCGGCTTGTGGTTGGGGTCGCGGTAGTTGCGCTCGGCGGCGTCGCGCGGCAGGCCCGCGGCGTCCTCGCGGGCGAAGCCCGCCGCCGCCTGCTCGGCGCTCGGGTGCGCCTGCAGCGACAGCGGCTCGTCGGCGGCGAGCACCTTGAGCAGGAACGGCAGGCGCTGCTTCCAGTGCTCGGCGCGGGCGGCGCCCAGGCGCCCCACCGGGTCGGCCGCGATGGCGTCCAGCAGCGAGGTGCGGGTGCCGTCGTCGTGCACGAGCTGCGACGGGTCGCCCGGGTGCGCCCCGAACCACAGCTCGGCCTGCGGGTGCGGCGCGGGCACCTGCTCGCCGAGCAGGTCGGCGATGACCGTGCGGGAACCCCACGAGTACGTGCGGACGGGGTTCTGCAGCAGCTCCACGGCTGGTCCCTCTCAGGCGGGTTCGATGGTGCGGGTGGCGAGCCCGAGGTAGACGGCGGCGACGTCGCAGCGCGACGCCAGCAGCGCCGCCCGCAGGAGCGGGGCGTGCGGGGCGCCGCGCACGACCTCCTCCACCGGGTGCAGCACGTCGGGGTCGGGCAGCGCGCGGCCGGTGCGCCGCAGCACGACCTGGGCGGGGTCCTCCTCGGCCGTGGCCAGCAGGACGAGCCGCGGCGCGGGCGCCCCGGGCGCCGGGTCGTCGAAGGGGTCGTGGAAGACGTCGCGGGCGCCGGTGACCAGCGCGCGCAGCAGCCCGGTCGCGGTGACGGCCTGGGCGACGTCGGCCGGGTGGGCGACGACGCCGGCGTGGATGGCGAGCGAGCTCGCGGCGTGCCCGGCGACGGCGGTCGCCATCGCGTCGGTGCCCCACAGCAGTGGGGTCCGCTCGGCGAGCCGCAGCGCCAGCGACTTGGCCGGGTTCATGAACGGCTCGTGCCCGGGCTGGTTGCGCTCGGCCTCCGCGTCGAGGGCGTCGGCGAGCACGTCCATCGCCGGGTCGAGCGGGGTGCCGAGCAGCCCCAGCGCGCGCAGCACGGCCAGGCCGACGGCGAGCGCGCGCGGCAGGTCCAGCCCGGCGGGCACCGGGATCCGCGGCTCGATCAGCCGCGTGCGGCCCGCCCCGGCGGACGCGACCGGGCCGTCCGCGGGGGCGGACAGCACCGTCTCCGCCCCGCGGCGGACGGCCAGCGCGACGGAGTCGGCCAGCTCGGCGTCGGTGCCGTCGTCGGTGTGCGCGACGACCACGTCGAGCGGGCCGATCCAGCCGGGGACGACGTCGGCCACGACGACCGGCACCGGGCAGCCCGGGCCGAGCAGCGCGCCCAGCACGGCGGCCGCCGCGCCGGAGACCCCCGGGCGGCGCAGGAACACCAGCGCCCGCGGCCGCCCGTCCAAGGACGCCACACCCGCGTCGAGGGCGCCCTGGGCCGCCGAGCGCACCTGGGCCCCGGCGGTGGCCGCGGAGCGCAGCACCCCCTGGGTGTCCAGGGAGGCCAGCGCGTGGGGGTCGGTGAGATCGTCGAGCACTAGCCCGTGACCGCCTCGTCGAGGAGCAGCACCGGGATGCCGTCCACGACGGGGAACACGCGCGCGCACCCGGTGCACGCCAGGCCCGGGCCGCCGTCCGGGCGCGCGGCGGGCTGCAGGGGCGCGTGCTGGTCGCACGGGCAGGCCAGGATCTCCAGAAGCTGCGGGTCGACGGACACGGGGTTCTCCTCCTCGGCGATGCTTCGACTGTGCCAGGGCACGGCGGCGAGCGCTGGGTCCGTTCAGGCCCGGACGATCGCCAGCACCTGGTCACGCAGCGCAGCCATCGCGGCGTCGTCGGCCGCCTCGACGTTCAGTCGGAGCAACGGCTCGGTGTTGGACGGGCGCAGGTTGAACCACGACCCGTCGGCGAGCGAGACCGTCAGGCCGTCCATGTCGTCGATCTCGGCGCCGGCGTAGGCCTCGCGCACCGCCGCGATCCGCCCGGGGACGTCGGCGACCGTCGAGTTCACCTCGCCGGACGCGGCGTACCGCTCGTAGGACGCCATGAGCTGCGAGAGCGTGCCGTCGCCCTCGCCGAGCGCGGCCAGCACGTGCAGCGCGGCGAGCATGCCCGAGTCGGCCTTCCAGAAGTCCCGGAAGTAGTAGTGCGCCGAGTGCTCGCCGCCGAACACCGCGCCGGTCTCGGCCATCGTCTGCTTGATGAAGGAGTGGCCGACGCGGGTGCGCACCGGCGTGCCGCCGTGCTCGCGGACGAGCTCGGGGACGACCCGGGAGGTGATGAGGTTGTGGATGATCGTGGCGCCCGGGTCGGTGCCCAGCGCCCGCACCGCGACGAGCGCGGTGATCGCGCTCGGGCTCACGGCCTCGCCGCGCTCGTCGACGACGAAGCAGCGGTCGGCGTCGCCGTCGAAGGCCAGGCCGAGGTCGGCCCCCTCCGCGACGACGGCCTTCTGCAGGTCGACGAGGTTGGCCGGCTCCAGCGGGTTGGCCTCGTGGTGGGGGAACGTGCCGTCGAGCTCGAAGTAGAGCGGCACCACGTCCAGCGGCGGGCCGAGCACGGCGGGCACCGTGTGCCCGGCCATGCCGTTGCCCGCGTCGACCACGACGCGCAGCGGCCGGGTCCCCGTCAGGTCGACGAGGCCCCGCAGGTGGGCGGCGTAGCCGCCGAGCACGTCGCGGTGGGTGACGACCCCGCCGCCCGGCCCGGCCGGCACCCCGGCCTCGACGGCCGCGCGGATCGCCGCCAGGCCGGTGTCCTGCCCGATCGGGCTCGCCCCCGCGCGGCAGAGCTTGATGCCGTTGTAGCGCGCCGGGTTGTGGCTGGCGGTGAACATCGCGCCGGCCATGCCGAGGTGCCCCGAGGCGTAGTAGAGCTGGTCGGTGCTGGCCAGGCCGATGTCGACGACGTCGAGGCCCTGGTCGGTGACGCCCTCGGCGAAGGCCGCGGCGAGCTCGGGGCTCGACGGGCGCATGTCGTGGCCGACGACGACCCCGGAGTGGGTGCCCTCGCCCCGCAGCAGGCGGGCCAGTGCCGCGCCGATCGCACGCACCGTCGGGCCGTCGATGCCCTCGCCCACGACACCGCGGATGTCGTAGGCCTTGACGATTCCGGAGAGGTCAGCCACGAGCGAGCAGCCTAAGCCCCGCTCACTCCGGTCCGGGCAGCACCCGCAGATGGCCGCGACGGCCGGTGCCGGTGACCGGCGGCGCGTCGACGGGACGGTCGGCCCGGCCGGCCTCGCGCACGGCCTCGGCCAGGGCGGTGAGGTCGTCGCTCGAGTGCTGCGGCGGCGCGAACTCCCCCTCGAACCGCACGACCTCCCAGCCCCGGGGGGCGGTGAGGCGGTGGGCGTGGCGGTTGCACAGGTCGTAGGTGTGCGGCTCGGCCTGGGTCGCGAGCGGACCCACCACCGCCGTCGAGTCGGCGTAGACGTAGGTGAGCGTGGCCACCGCGAGTTCGGTGCACCCGGTCCGCGAACACCGCCGCACACTCAGCACGTCCGGGACCATAGCGCGTCGCCGCCCGCGGACCGGGACACGACGCGCGGTCCGGCCGACTAGGATCGTGCGGGTGACCACCGCGCGACGCACCGTGCGGTCCCCGCGCCGCCGGGACCGCCGCGGCCGCGGGCTGCGCGGGGTGATGTTCCCCGCCGGCACGCCCGCCGCCCGCACCCGCGCGGAGCGGTTCGACGCGATGGTGCTCGAGGCGCTGGAGCCCATCGAGCTGCGCTGGGGATCCGAGCTGGCCGACCTCGACCTCGCCGTCGACGACGTCCCCGAGGTCGACGAGACCTCGCCGGACCGCGTCGTCTGGGACGCGGGCGTGCTCGCCGACGTCGGCGTGCCGCTGGCCCAGCTCGTCCCGGCCGGGGTCGACCCGGAGGGCATTCCCTCGCGGGCCCGCATCGTGATCTACCGGCGGCCGCTGGAGGCGCGCGCCAAGGGCGGCGCCGACCTCGCGGACCTGCTGCACGAGGTCCTCGTCGAGCAGGTCGCGGAGTACCTGAACATCGAGCCGGACGCCGTCGACGGCGGCGACGAGGGCTGATCCCGCCCGTGGGCGGGGCCCGTCCGGCGGAGCCGCCGGGCGACCGCCGACGGCCGCCCGGCCCTGCGGCGACGCTTCAGACGACGATGCCGAGCTCGCCCCGGCGCAGCCGCCGGCGCTCCCGCTCGGAGAGCCCGCCCCAGATGCCGAAGCGCTCGTCGTGCGCGAGCGCGTACTCCAGGCACTCGGCCCGGACGTCGCAGCCCGAGCAGATGCGCTTGGCCTCCCGCGTGGAGCCGCCCTTCTCGGGGAAGAACGCCTCCGGGTCCGTCTGGGCGCACAGCGCCCGCTCCTGCCATTCCGGTTCCTCGACGCCGCCCTCGACGAGCGTGAACGGCCCGGACAGCACGTCGACGGACACCACCCCCACGCCCGTCGCGCCCCCGTCGATCGTCCCCAGGACTCCTGCCACCATGTTCACTCGCCCACCTCCTGCACCCCGGCGAATGGCCGATCCGCGAGCCTGCCCGCCGCGAATCACAGCCCTGTAAGTACAGCGCTGTACGTCGTCCCTGGCAAGCCGGAGCTGCCATCCGGGTGACGTGGTCCACCCCATTGGTCCCCCGTTCAGCACAATGGCCGCATGCGAGGCGTGAGTCCCTGGTTCCTGCTGCTCGTCGGCGTGTCGGTGGCCGGCGGCGCACTCGCGGCCACGGCCACGACGTCGGTCCTGCTCACCACCGGGGTGGTGCTCCTGGTGCTCGCGGGGTGGGCGGTCTCACTGTGCCTGCACGAGTTCGGGCACGCCGTCGTGGCCTACCGCGGCGGCGACCGGTCGGTGCGGGAGAAGGGCTACCTGACCCTCGACATCCGGCGCTACACCGACGTCGGCTACTCCATCGTGCTGCCGATCGTCTTCCTGCTCCTGGGCGGCATCCCGCTGCCCGGCGGGGCGGTCTGGATCGACCACGGGGCGATCCGCCGCCCGGCGGCGCGCAGCATGGTCTCCCTGGCGGGCCCCGCCGCCACGCTGGCCGTCGGGATCCTGCTCGCCGCGGCCGTCGCCGCCGTGCCGATGCCCGGCGGCCTGGCGATCGGCCTGTCCTGCCTCGCGCTGCTCCAGGTGCTGGCGTTCGTGCTCAACATCCTCCCCGTGCCCGGCCTGGACGGCTTCGGCGTGCTGGAGCCGTTCCTCCCCCTCGGCGCCCGCCGGCTGGCCGCGCGGGTGCGGCCGTGGGCCCCCATCGCGCTGTTCGTCCTGCTCATCGGCGTGCCCGGGGTGGCGACGGTGTTCTTCGGCGTCAGCGCCGCGCTCTTCGCCCTCATCGGGGGCGACGCGGTGGCGGCGTTCGCCGGCTACGAGCGGCTGCTGTTCTGGCGCTGACGCGCCTCGTGCGCGCCCGGAAGTGCTAGAGCACCGCTGCGCACGCACGGGCGAGCGCAGCGAGCGAGCCGTCGCCCGCGGGCAGGGCGTCCAGCGGCCACCACCGCAGGTCGTCGGACTCGTCGCTGATCCGCTCGACGGCCCCGGCGGGGGCGCGCACGAGGTAGCGCACGTCCAGGTGCCGGGTCGGGACGCCCAGCGAGCAGGTGATCGGGTGCACCGCCAGGTGCACCGGCGACGGGCCGATCGTCAGCCCCCCGATCCCGGACTCCTCCTCCGCCTCGCGCAGCGCCGCCGCGCGCAGCGTCGGGTCGCCGGGTTCGCAGTGCCCGCCGAGCTGCAGCCACTTCCCGACCCGCGGGTGCAGCGTGAGCAGGGCGTGCCCGCCGGTCGCGTCGACGAGCAGCGCCGAGGCCGTGAGGTGCCCGGGCACGCAGGACCGGTCGCACGCGTCGTCGGGGCGCGCGTCGAGGAACGCCAGCAGGGCGTGCCGCACGGACTCCTGCCCGTCGTCGACGGGGTGCCAGGCCAGCAGTTCCTCCGCGGCCGCAGCGGGCTTCACCATCCGACCGGCCTCACCATTCGTGCACCATCCCCTCGGGATCGCGGGGCGCCCGGGGCACGAGCGGCTGCGCCGGCACCCCGACGGCGACGGCGCCGAGCGGCTGCCAGTCCGCGGGCAGGTCGAGCACCCGGCGGACGACGTCGGCCGCGAAGATCGTGGAGCCGACCCAGCACGACCCGAGCCCCTCCGCGGCCAGCGCGACGAGCAGCGACTGCACCGCGGCCCCGCCCGCGACGGTGAACATCGTGCGCTCGCCGAGGTTGCGGGCGGCGTCGGGGTAGGTGTGCATGCCGTCGCCGGTGCGGAAGGCGAGCACGAGCTCCGGGGCGCGGCGCAGCAGGTCGCCGCGGCGCATCCGCCGGGCGATCTCCTCGGCGCCCCGCCCGTCCGCGGCGAGGTGCTCGTGCCAGCGGTCGGCGAGGGCGTCGAGCAGGACGGTGCGCCGCGGCTCGCGCACGACGCCGAACCGGATCGGCGTGCTGTGGTGCGGCGCGGGCGCGGTGAGCGCGACGCCGACGGCCCGGCGCAGGGCCGCCGGGTCGACGGGCTCGTCGGCGAAGTCGCGGGTGCTGCGGCGCAGCAGGACGGCCTCGGCCCGGCCCTGCGCCAGCGCCTCCTCCGTGCCCAGGCGGAACAGGTCGTCGGCGACGGGGCGGACGAGGTCGCGGGCGGTGGACCCGTCGTCGACGGCGGGGAACCCGCGTACCACCGCCACCGGGACGGTGCCGAGCTTGCCCTTCACGAGGTCCGCCGCGGCGGCCAGCTCATCGGCCAGCGCGACCTCGGTGACCAGCAGCTCGTTGCCCTCGGCGTCGGTCTGGCCCTCGTAGCGGTGCAGCACGGGCACGCCGGCCGACCCGATCGCGACGTCGGTCTGCCCGACCCGCCAGGCCCGGCCGAGGGTGTCGGTGACGACCACCGCGACGTCGACGCCCAGGTGGGCGCGCAGGTCGGCGCGCAGCCGGGCCGCGCTCGCGTCCGGGTCGGCGGGCAGCAGCGCGAGCTCGTCGCGGCGCACGTTGGAGCCGTCGACCCCGGCCGCGGCCTGCACGATGCCCAGCTTGCCCACGACGATCAGCGTGCGGCCGCGGCGGGCGATGACCCGCTCGGTCTCGGCGTCGACGAGCTCGCGGCGCAGGGCGTCGCGCGCCTCGGGCTCGATCGGGGCGGCGACGAGCCTGCCCTCGACCTTGGAGAACACCTTCGACGTCACGACGACGACGTCGCCGTCGGCGAGCCAGGGCGCGGCCCCGGCCAGTGCCGCGGCCAGGTCGTCGCCGGGCCGGAACTCGGGCAGCCCGGGGACGGGCAGGATCGTGAGCGAACCGGGTGCGGCGTGGTCAGGCACCGGCGAGCCCGACCGCGTCGCGCGCCATCTGCGCGGAGGCCTCCACGCTGCTCATCAGCAGCGGCACGGCGCGCACGGCGACGCCGGGCACCTCGGCCCGGTCGCCGGTGTGCACCAGCCAGCCGTCGAGCAGCCCGCCCGTCGCCCGGGCGCCGTAGTGCCGGGCCACGGCCTCGGCCGTGGTGTCCACGCCGATCGCGGCCAGGCAGCGGTCGGCCATGCCGCGCAGCGGGCGCCCGCCGACGATGGGCGAGACCCCGACGACCCGGCCGCGCGCGTCCGCCAGCGCCTGCCGCACGCCGGGCACCTCCAGCGCCGCGCCGATGCTGACGACCGGGTTGGACGGCGCCAGCAGCACGGCGTCGGCCCCGGTGATCGCGTCGCGGGCGGCGGGCAGCACGGACGCCGTGTCGGCGCCGATGGAGGCGAACCGGTGCGCAGGCAGCTCGCCCTTGTGCCGGATCCACCACTCCTGGAAGTGGATGGCCTTCTGCGCCTTCGGGCCGGTCGCCGGGTCGTCGACCACGACGTGGGTCTCCACGCGGTCGTCGGTCACCGGCAGCAGGGTGACCCCGGGCTGCCAGCGGTGGCACAGCGCGGCGGTGACGTCGGAGAGCGGGTAGCCCGCGCGCAGCATCCGCGTGCGGACGAGGTGGGTGGCGGTGTCCTTGTCGCCGAGCCCGAACCAGTCCGGGTCGGCGCCGTAGGCCGCGAGCTCGTCGCGCACCGACCAGGTCTCGCCCGCGTGGCCCCAGCCGCGCTCGGGGTCGATCCCGCCGCCGAGGGTGTACATGCAGGTGTCGAGGTCGGGGCAGATGCGCAGCCCGTGCAGCCAGATGTCGTCGCCGACGTTGACCACTGCGGTGATCTCCGCGTCCGGGTACGCGGCCCGGACCCCGACCAGGAAGCGGGCGCCGCCGACCCCGCCGACGAGAACGGCAATCTTCACGTCCCCACGCTAACCCGGCGGCGTCCCGGTCACCCGGGGGCGTCTCGGGTCAGCGCCTCGGCGTCCGCCAGGTCCTGCAGCCGGCCCGAAGCGCGCTTGTTCGCGACCAGATGAGCCGCGTCGATCACGGGGACCACCAGATCCCCGATCTCGATCAGCACGCGGTCCCGCCAGCAGGCCTCGAACGTGACGCCGTCGATGCCGGTGAGCAGGTCGATGCGCTTCGGCGGTTGACCGAGCTGCACCACCACGTCCGATTGAGCGAAGTCCGCTACGGACGGACCGAGCGAGCCGAAGCCGAAGTCGTCGAGCGCGTCCAGCAGCCTGCGCGCGTTCTCCGGGTCGACCCGGATCCACAGGTCGAGGTCCTTCGTGACCCTGGGATGACCGTGGGCCGCAACCGCATAACCGCCGACGACGAGGAACGGACCTCACGGGCGACGCAGTACCCGATGAACTCGCTGAAGTCGCGGTCCAGTTCCATTGGCCCACCCGTAGTACTCCGCTCGCAGGGACTCGACCTGGGCGAGCCGTTCGGCCACCGGCCTGGACAGCCAGTAGGCGGCGTCGTGCTCCGGGTCGCGGAGGCGGCGCCGCGTGACGACACGGGAGATCACGGCACGAGTCCAGCGGCGCAGGGTCGACGGCGGCATCGTCAGTAGAGCGTGCGGGCCAGCCGCTCGGGGTAGGCGCGGTCGTAGGCGGCGCCGTCGAAGGTGCCCTCGGTGATCGCCTGCATGATCGCGCCGACCGTCGGCAGGTCGGCCGGGTCGCGGTGCCGGTCGGCGTCCCACAGGTGCGAGCGCACCAGCGCCTTCGGGCACTGCGTGTAGACGGCCGTGGTGCGCACGACCACCACGGTCGTGGGCGGGGTCCCGCGCACTGCGAACGACTCCCGCAGCTCCGGGTCGGTGGACAGGCTCGCCGTGCCGTTGACCCGCAGCGTGACGCCGACGCCCGGCACCAGGAACAGCAGCCCCACCCGGCCGTCGACGACGATGTTGCGCAGCGTGTCGAGCCGGTTGTTGCCGCGCCGGTCGGGCAGCAGCAGCGTGCGCGGGTCGGCGACGCGGACGAAGCCGGGGTCGTCGCCGCGGGGCGAGCAGTCCAGCCCGTCGGGCCCGCTCGTGGCGACCAGCACGAACGGCGAGGCCTCCACGTAGGCGCGGTGCAGGTCGGTGAGGTGGTCGATCTCCTTGGCCAGCGAGCTCTCCATGGGCGCGTCGTACAGCGCCGCCAGCTCCTCCACCGTCCGCACGATGCCCATGCCCCCACGCTAGCCCGGCCCCCGCCGCTCGCACACAGGTTGCGGCCCCGGCACACGGTTCCGGACCTGTGTGCGGGGACCCGGAGCCGTGCGCGAGCGCCCTCCGTGGGGCCGCGCGTCACATCGCGCGGTAGTCGCGCGGGGAGAAGCGGGGGCCGAAGCGGGGGCGGCGGAAGCCGCTCAGCTCGACGTAGCGGACGGCCCGCTGGCGCTGCGGGCGGTAGGGCGCCAGCACCTCCAGCATCCCGGCGTCGTCGAGCGGGCGCCCGACCAGGGCCCAGCCGACGAGCGTGGGGATGTGGAAGTCCCCGAACGACACCGCGTCGGCATCGCCCCACACCCGCTGGGCGACCTCGGCGGCGGTCCACACGCCGATGCCGGGCACGCGGCGCAGCAGCTCGCGGCCGGGCTCGCCACCCAGCTCCGCGGCCCGCTCCAGCCGGTGCGCGACGGCGGCGGAGGCGAGGATCGCGCGGCGGCGGGCGGAGTCGACGCCGGCGCGGTGCCACTCCCAGTCCGGGATGGCGCGCACCTGCGCGGGTGTGGGCGGCACCCGCATCCCGGCGGGGGCGGGGCCGGGCGCCGGGTCCCCGAAGCGGCGGCACAGCTCCCGGTACGAGCGCCGGGCCTCCACCCCGGTGACCTTCTGCTCCAGCACGGCGGGCAGCAGCTGGTCCCACACCCGCCGCGACGCGCCGAACCGCATGCCGGGCATCCGGCGGTGGGAGTCCTCGACCAGCGGGTGGTGGCAGGTGAACTCCTCGGGCCGGTCGTCCGCGCCCAGCAGCGCCGGGATCCCCTCCAGGCTCCACGCCGCACCCGGTCCCCAGGACCGGGCGACGACCGTGCCGTCGCCGCGCCGGTGCACGTGCGTGCTGGCCGGGCCGTCCGGCGTCGTGCCGACGCGCCACACACCGTCCAGGGCCGGCTGCCAGGTCGGGTCGCCGCGGCCCCGGCGCAGCGGCGCCAGCACGCCCGCGACGTCGACCCGGAAGTCGGGGCGCCACTCCCTGCGGAGCGGCTCAGACATCCGGGGAGAAGCGGACGCCGCGGACCACCGCGTCGGGCCACACCCGCGCCCCGCCCCGCAGCTCGCAGCCCCCGGTGACGTGCGCGCGGTCGCCCAGCACGGTGTCGACGACGACGGCGCCGTCGGCCACGCACGCCCCGGCCCCGACGACGGAGTGCTCCACCACCGCCCCCGCCCCGACGACCGCACCGTCGAACAGCATCGCGCCGTGCACCCGCGCCCCGGGGCCGACGCGGGCCCCGCGCCCGATGGTCGCGCCGCCGTCCACGACCGCCGCCGGGTCGACGACGGCGCCGTCGAGCACCAGCGCCTCCCCGGTCGGGCCGGGCAGCGCGGCGGAGGGGGCGATGCCGCGCACCAGGTCCGCCGAGCCGTGCACCAGGTCGGCCGGGGTGCCCATGTCGCGCCAGTAGGCGGAGTCGACGTGCCCGGACACCCGGGAGCCCGCCTCCAGCAGCCCGGGGAACGTCTCGCGCTCCACCGACACCGGCCGGCCGACGGGGATCGTGTCGATCACGTCGCGGCGGAAGACGTAGCAGCCGGCGTTGATCTGGTCGGTGGGCGGGTCGGGGGTCTTCTCCAGGAACGCGCGCACCCGTCCGTCGGCGTCGGTGGGCACGCAGCCGAACGCGCGCGGGTCGGCCACGCGCACCAGGTGCAGCGTCACGTCGGCCTCGGTGCGGCGGTGGGTGTCGACGACGGCGCGCAGGTCCGTGCCCGCGAGGACGTCGCCGTTGAAGACGAGCACGTGCTTGGCCGTGAGCCGGTCGGCGACGTTGCGGATGCCGCCGCCGGTGCCCAGCGGCTCGTCCTCGGTGACGTAGACGAGCTCCAGGCCCAGCGCCGACCCGTCGCCGAAGTGCTCGGCGAAGGTCTCCGCGAGGTAGGACGTGCCGAGCACGGCCCGGCGCACGCCCGCCGCGCGGATGCGCGAGAGCAGGTGGGCGAGGAACGGCACGCCCGCGGTCGGCAGCATCGGCTTGGGCGCGGACAGGGTCAGCGGGCGCAGCCGCGTGCCCTTGCCGCCCACCAGCACCACGGCCTCGACGTCGTCCATCCCGCTCCTTCTCACCCGGCCGCGTAGCGGCGCAGCCCGTCCCGAACCGGTTCCAGCATGCCGGTCGCCGGTCCGGGGACGACATCGGCCTCCGCGGCCGGCACGTGCACCACCAGCCAGCCCGCGCGGGCCAGCCGGGCACCGAGGTCCACGGCGTCGACCGGGCCGAGGTGGCGCGGGTCGAACCCGTCCACCGACTCCCAGGCCGCGCGGCGCAGCAGCAGGCAGCGCCCCGACACCCAGCCGACCGGCCCCGCCGAGCGCGGCGCCCCCAGCGGCACGCGGCCCCGGCGCAGGTCGCGCCGCGACGGCAGCGGGCC
>JAPLAT010000080.1 GCA_026393175.1 Pseudonocardiales bacterium | reverse complement strand
GGTTCCCCGCACCGCCCGCCGCCCCCACCGGCCCGACGGTCATCGACCTGGGCGGAGGAGCGGCGCCCGCCGCCCCACCCGCGGACCCACCGGCCGCCCCGCCCGCGGCCCCGACTGCCGGGGCGCCGGCGACCCCGCCGGGCGGCGGCACCGAGATCGTCGTTCCCGCGCCGCGACCCGGGCCGCCCACGACCACGGCGCCCACGATTACGGCGCCCACGCCGACCGCGTCCCCGCCGCCCTCGTCCCCACCTGCGTCGTCGTCCCCGAGCCCGACCCCGAGCCCGACCCCGAGCCCGAGCCCGTCGACATCCCCGTCCCCGCCGCCGTCCCCCACCCCGACCCCGCCCCCCGGCCCGACGGCCACCCCGATCCCGGCCGCCGACCTGCCGGTCTCCGTGGTCGTGGCGGGCGAGGTGGTCGAGGTGTTCTCCGGCGAGGAGCGCGCGGATGGCGACCTGGCGCTGGTGGTCGGCGCGCTCACCGTGCCGCCCGCGCCCGGGGCCACCGCGGTCCTGGTGGCCGCGGACTCCACCGAGCGCGCGGCGACCGTCGTGGCGACCGGCCCGCAGGGGCTGCTGGTCCTCCGGCCGGACCCGCCCGCCTGACCTCCGCGGGGTCACACGAGTGCCGACCTAGAACAGGGCGAGCCAGATCGCGACGTGGTGGCAGATCGCCGCGAGCACGGTGGCGGCGTGGAAGAACTCGTGGAAGCCGAAGGTGCGGGGCCACGGGTTCGGCCAGCGGAACGCGTAGATGAGCGCGCCGATCGTGTAGAGCAGGCCGCCGACCAGCAGCAGGACCAGCGCCGCGACGCCGCCGCCGCGCAGCAGGTCGGGCAGCACGAACACTGCGACGTAGCCCAGCGCCAGGTAGATGGGCACGCCGACCCAGGCCGGGGCGTGCGGCCAGCTCATCTTCAGCACGACCCCGGCGAGCGCGCCCACCCAGACGACGGTGAGCACGAAGCGGGCCGTGGCCGGCTCCATCGTCAGCGCCGCGACGGGCGTGTACGTGCCGGCGATGAACAGGAAGATCATCGAATGGTCGAGCCGCTTCATGATCGCCCGGCTGCGCGGGTCGCGCCACGTGCGCCGGTGGTAGAGCGCGCTGGTGCCGAACAGGCCGAGGATCGTGACGCTGTAGACCGTCGTGGCCAGTGCGGCCCCCGCGCCGACCAGCGAGGCCGACACGGCGATCAGCGTGGCGCAGGCCGCGATGGACACGGCGAACGACCAGAGGTGCAACCAGCCCCGCATCCGCGGCTTGACCAGCGGCGGGGTGGCGGGAGGCGGCATGACTGTCCCGGCGTCCACGGGTCGAGGCTACGTCACCGCGGCGCTGCCGCGGGTGTCGCGCGGGTGAACCTCACGGCCACCCGCGCGGCGTAGTCTCCCGCGTCGTGGGTGTGCGCGAGATGGTGTACGCGGTCTACGAGCGCCGGCTGGCTCGCCGGCTGGGCCGGACCGGAGAGCGCCCGCGCCACGTCGCCCTGATGCTCGACGGCAACCGCCGGTGGGCGCGCGACGCCGGGCTGGAGGACGTCAACGACGGGCACCGGGTCGGCGCGGCGAAGATCGCCGACCTGCTGGGCTGGTGCGAGGAGGCCCGCGTCGAGGTCGTGACGCTGTTCCTGCTCTCCACCGACAACCTCACCCGGCCGCCCGCGGAGCTGGAACCGCTGCTGGAGATCATCGCCGACGTCGTCGACGAGCTGAGCGGCCCGGAGGCCCGGTGGCGGCTGCGGATCGTCGGGGCGCTGGACCTGCTGCCCGCCGCGATCTCGGGCCGGCTGGCGGGGGCGGCCGCGCGCACGACCGACCGGTCGGGCCTGCAGCTCAACGTCGCCGTCGGGTACGGGGGGCGCCAGGAGATCGCCGACGCCGTGCGCAAGCTGCTGCTCCAGCACGCGGAGTCCGGCACGTCGATCGAGGAGCTGGCGGAGGTGCTCGACGTCGACCACATCGCGGCGCACCTCTACACGTCCGGGCAGCCGGACCCGGACCTGGTCATCCGGACCTCGGGGGAGCAGCGCCTGTCCGGTTTCCTGCTCTGGCAGTCCGCGCACTCGGAGTTCTGGTTCTGCGAGGCCTACTGGCCGGAGTTCCGCCGGGTCGATTTCCTCCGCGCATTGCGCGACTATGCCGCGCGGCACCGCCGGTTCGGTTCCTAGGAAAAGGACGCGAAAACGGCGACGGCGCCGGACCCGAAGGTCCGGCGCCGCCGCCGAGAACGTGGCCCGCTATCAGCCGATGTTCTGGAGGATCTCGCCGCCGGAGGAGTTCTCCTGCTCGCACTCGCGCACGTCGCCGGCGCCACCCTCGTCCTCGGCCTCGGCCTCGCCCAGCAGCCCGAGGGCGCCGGTCAGGTCGGCCTGCACGTCGGAGACCTGGACACCCAGGACGTTGACGGGCACGTCGTTGTTGCACGCCTGGACGGGCACGTTGACCTCGTTGTCGGTCACGTTGACCAGGCCCACGGTCTCGCTGTCGTCCGAGACCGAGTTGACGGCGTGGTCGCCGTCGTGGTAGTGGCCCCAGTCGTCGCCCTTGTCGCCGGCGAAGGCGAGGGGGCTGACCGCGAGCAGACCGGCAGCGGCCGCAGCCACGACGATTCCAGCCTTCTTCAGCACAGTTCATCTCCTGTTGGTGATCCGGGACCGGCGAACCGATCCCTTATCTTGAGCCAGCGTCCGACCGGGGAGCCCGCGCTGACAACGAAAAGCTACTGGTCGCCCGACCCGCGACCAAACCGTATGACCCCATCGTGGGGAACAAATACGAGCGGTGGGTGACGTCGCCTTTTCGGGTATTCCGTGGGACACAGGACCGCC
This sequence comes from Pseudonocardiales bacterium, assembly GCA_026393175.1. Lineage (GTDB taxonomy): Bacteria > Actinomycetota > Actinomycetes > Mycobacteriales > Pseudonocardiaceae > Pseudonocardia. The sequence continues at coordinate 1,856 of JAPLAT010000080.1, read as the reverse complement.
CCGCATCGAGTGATCAAGAGGACGCAGCGTGACCAACTTTCCCCCGTCTGCGACCGTAACCTCGGGCCGTCCTACGCTCGGTGATCGCGGACCGTGGCGGATCCCGGCCCGTTGCTCCGTGTACCGCGGGTAGCGTCCGCGTCGTGCCGGACGACGACGCGGTGTGTGACTACCTGTCGCTGGCGCTGGAGCTCGGTCACCGGCTCCCGGGGGCGGTCGGTACCCGATCGGGTGACCTCGCGGCGTGGCAACCGCGGGGCCTGTCGCCCGGGGCACTGGTCCGGGAGGCCGGGCTGCTCGCCCGGCGGGTGCCGGACGCCGGTCTGGGGGCCCGCCGCGAGCGCTTCCTGCTCGCCCAGCTGGCGGCGATGGAGTGCACGGCCCGCCGGCTGGCCGGGCAGGCCGTCCCGCTCGCCGAGGAGGTCGCCACCTGCCTCGGGATACCGCTGCCCGCCGACGTCGACCACCGCCCCGCCCACCGCGAGCTCGACGCGCTGCTGCCCGGGCCCGGCGACCTCGCCGCGCGGCTGGCGGCGCACCGCGCCCGCGACGCCGTGCCCCGTGCCCTGCTGCCCGGCGCCCTGGCCGCGCTGGCCGCCGACCTGCGCGAGCGGTGTCGCCGCGCCGGCCTGCTCGCCGTCGACGACGAGGACGTCGAGTTCGTGGTGGTCGACGACGCCCCGTGGAGCGCGCTGCACCGGCGGGTCGGCCCGGGCCGCTCGCAGGTGCTCGTCAACGCCGGGGCCCGGCCACGCCGGTCCCGGCTCGCGCACCTCGTCGCGCACGAGGCCTACCCCGGCCACCACGCCGAGCAGCTCTGGCGGGAGACCGTGCTGGTGGGCGGGCGCGGCTGGCGCGAGCACGAGGTCGTGCTGCTGCGCTCGCCCCAGGCGCTGCTGTCGGAGGGGGCGGCCGAGACCGCGCTGCACGTGCTGCTCGGCCCGGACTGGGGCGAGACCGTGGCGGGCGTGCTGGGCGCCGCCGGGCTGCCGTTCGACGGGGCGCTGGCCCAGCGGGTGGAGGCGTGCACGGCCCGGCTGGCCGCCGTCCGCGTGCGGGCCGCGGTGCTGCTGCACGGCGAGCGCGCCCGGCCCGCCGACGTCCTCGCGCACCTGCGCGCCCGGGCGCTGCTCGACGAGGCCGGGGCGCGCCGCGTGCTGCGGTCCCTCGCCGACCCGCACCGGCGCGGGCAGGTCGTCGCCTACGTGGCCGGCGCCGACCTCGTGCGGCGCTGGCTCGACCACCCCGGGGCCACCCCGGCGCAGCGGTGGCGGGAGCTCCACGGCGGGGCCTGGACGCCGCGGGACCTCGCGGACGTGCTGCGCCGGTAGGCGCGTGGAGGGCGACGGACGGTCATTGTCAAGCGATGAGTGGTAGGCCGTTCTGTTAATTCTCGGTTCGCGATCCGGCGCGGACACCGCGTTGCTGTTGACCGCACCCGGGTGACCGCCGGTAGCGTTCGTGGTGGCGGTGCGTACCCGATGCGGACCGCCCGGGGAGGCCCTGGTCGTGGTTGCGAGACCCGAGGGGGCCGGCACCCGGCCCTCGTGGGCGTCCGCGGGAACCCCCGTGGAGCCTGCACCAGGGGCCGGCCGGCCCACCGAATGCAGGTGCGGTGCCGCGCCTGCGAGGGAGCATCCGTGACTGATCGCGTCAACGCCCCCGGTTCCACCCGCTGCTACGTGCTCGACACCTCCGTACTCCTGTCGGACCCCTGGTCGCTGACCCGGTTCGACGAGCACGAGGTCGTCCTGCCGCTGGTGGTGATCTCCGAGCTGGAGGGCAAGCGGCACCACCCCGAGCTGGGATGGTTCGCCCGCACGGCGCTGCGCACGCTCGACGAGCTGCGCATCGAG
>JAPLAT010000224.1 GCA_026393175.1 Pseudonocardiales bacterium | reverse complement strand
GCCGCGGTGAACGCCGAGGTCAGGCCGCGGTGGTAGTGGCTGAGCCGGGCCAGCGCGTCGATCTGGTCGGTCAGCGCGTCGGCGATCGGGCGGCCGGCGGCGATGTCGCGCTCGGCCTGCTCCAGTAGCGCCGCGGAGTGCGGGGCGAACACCTCGCCGATCAGGGCGTGCTTGGACGGGAAGTGGTTGTAGGCCGTGGCCACGCTGACCCCGGCCGCGGCGGCGATGTCCTCCATGCGCGTGGCCTGCCAGCTGCGGGCGCTGAAGGCGGAGTCGGCGGCGGCGAGCAGCGACGCGCGCGTGCGCGTGCGCTTCGTCCGCGCCGCCCGGGCCCGGGCGTGCAGCCGGGGCCCCTCCTGTGTCTGTGCCACCGTGCCGCTCCGTCGAGGTCCCCGTTCACCTCCACGCTACCCAGATCCCGTCCGGTCGGCGCGCGCAGCGCCGGATCGACGAGCGGTGTAACCCCCGGAGGCCCTCGCGCGTCCTCCTGTGCAGACCCCTCCACACCGAGCCCCCCGAGGTGATCCCGATGTCCGAGTCCTACCTGCCCGAGCCCACCGCTGAGTACGCCGACCTCGACGGCGACGGCTACCAGGAGTCCGCCCTGCTCGACACCGACGGCGACGGCCTGGTCGACACCGTGCTCTCCGACCTCGACGGCGACGGCGACGCCGACGTGGCCGGCTTCGACAACGTCGCCGACGGCGAGTTCGTCCCCGACGTCGTCGCGATCGACGTGGACGGCGACGGGGACGCCGACGTCGTCGCCGACGACACGAACCTCGACGGCGTCTTCGACACCACGACCTACGACCCGGGCGTCGCCGTCGAGGACGCCAACCCCTACGGGGCGGCGTCCGGCGGGTACGAGGGCGGGTACGAGGGCGGGTACGAGGGCGGCTACGGCGGCGGGGACGACTCCGGCGACACGTTTGTGGTCACCGGCGAGGGCGGCGACGCGATCTACTCCGGCCCCGACGGCCTGTCGTTCTCCGGCACCGACTCGGCCGGCAACTCCTACTCCTTCGACGCGACCTGATCCCTGTCGAGGCCCGTCAGGGGCGCAGGCCGCGGCGCAGCAGCGCCCAGGCCGCGTCCGCGGTGGCCCGCCGGTCCGCGGGCGGCACGCGCGCGACGAGGGCCGCGACCATGCCGATCGCGAGCAGCAGGTCGTCGGCCCCGCCCGCGGGGGCCGCCCCGGCGAGCAGGGCGCGGACGCGGCCGGTGACCGCCGCGAGGCGGGGGTCGGGCGGCGCCGACGAGACGACCTCGACGAACGCGACCGACGCGATCAGCTGGTCGGTGACCAGCGCGAGCAGGTCGTCCACGGTGGTGCCCGGCCGCGCGGCCAGCGCCTCCAGCGCGGCGACGTTGTCGGCGAACACCGCCAGCGCGAGGTCGACCCGCTCGGGGAAGTGCCGGTAGAGGCTGCCCTGCCCCACGCCGGCCCGCCGCGCGACCGCCGACAGCGGCGCCGCGTAGCCCCGCTCGCCGAACACCTCGACGGCCGCGGCGACCAGCGCGCGGCGGTTGGCCCCGGCCGCACCGGGCCCGCGGTTCGCTCGACGCCCGTCCGGCACGGGGCTACGGTACCGGCCTACCGGACAACACTGTCCGGTCGGCGCGCGGAGAGGCGACGGACATGGCGGGACGGGTCGAGGGCAAGGTCGCACTGATCACCGGCGCGGCGCGGGGCATGGGTCGCGCGCACGCGGTGCGGCTCGCGCAGGAGGGCGCCGACGTCATCGCGGTGGACGTGTGCGCGCCGCTGCCGAGCGTGCCCTACGACTCGGCCACCCCCGCGGACCTCGACGAGACCGCCCGGCAGGTCGAGAAGCTCGACCGCCGGATCGTCACGGCCCGGCTCGACGTGCGCGACCTCGGGGCGCTGCGCGAGGCCGTCGACGCGGCCGTCGCCGACCTCGGCCGGCTCGACGTCGTGGTCGCGAACGCCGGGATCTGCGTGCCGCGGGCCTGGGACCAGGTCACCCCGCAGATCGTCGAGGACACCTTCAGCACCAACATCACGGGCGTCTGGAACACGGTCATGGCCGGGGCCCCGCACCTCGTGACGGCGGGCGGCGGCTCGATCGTGCTGATCAGCTCCGCGGCCGGGCTCAAGGTGCAGCCGTTCATGGTCCCCTACACGACGAGCAAGTGGGCGGTGCGCGGCATGGCGAAGGCGTTCGCCGCCGAGCTCGCCCGGCACTCGATCCGGGTCAACAGCGTGCACCCCACCGGCGTCGCCACCCCGATGGGCAGCGGTGACATGCAGGCCGTGCTGGGCGAGGCGATGGCGGGCGACCAGCGGCTCGGCGCCATGTTCATGAACATGATGCCCGTGGACGTCACCCGGCCCGAGGACGTCGCGGACTCGGTGCTGTTCCTGGCCTCGGACGAGTCCCGCTTCGTCACCGCGCACGAGATCGCGCCGGACGCGGGCGTCACGGAGTTCTGACCGGCGCTCACGCCACCGCGCGCGCCTGCTCCACGGCGAGGGCGTCGACGAGGTCGTTCATCGGGTCCCCGGAGTGGCCCTTCACCCAGCGGAACGACACGTCGCCGCGCTCGTTCACCAGCGTGATCAGCGGCTCCCACAGGTCCCGGCTCACGACGGGCTTCTTCGCGCTGGTCACCCACCCGCGCGCGAGCCAGCCCCGCCACCAGCCGTCGCGGAAGCAGTTCACGACGTAGGTCGAGTCGCTGACGACGACGAGCGGGCCCTCCAGCGCCCGGACCGCCTCCAGCGCGGCGCGGATCTCCATGCGCTGGTTCGTGGTCCGCGCCTCCCCGCCGCTGCCCTGCCGGCCGTCCCGCGTGGCCCACGCCCACCCGCCGGGCCCGGGGTTGCCCGAGCAGGCGCCGTCGGTCCAGACCTCCAGGGCGCCCTCGGGCTCCGGCATCTCCCGCCGGGCGGCGGGGGCCGGCCGGGTGGTCGCGGCCTGCCGGGCGGGCGCGGCCGGGGCGTCGCCCGCGCAGACGACGTGTGCCCAGGTGCTGCCCGCCCTGGCGATCTCCTCGCCCGGCTGGATGCGGGACGAGCACACCCCGCAGGTGGTCGCGAACTTCGCGGTCATCGGCACCCCGACACCCTAGGCGGGCCCGCGCGGGGGCCGACGCGGGTCCGGCACGGGCGGTGCCCGGTGCCGCTCGATCCTCCGCGCGATGTGGCACCGTCGGGGGGCCCCGCCCGGACGTCGAACGGAGCCCGATGCCCGCAGACCGCGCCGCCGCCCCGGCCCGACCCGTCCCGCTGGGGCGGCTGCTCGCCGGGCGGGCCCCCGAGCCCGCGGGGGACGACCCGGCCGGGGAGATCACCGCGGGGCGGCCCGTGGTCGTGCTCGACGACGACCCCACCGGCACCCAGACCACCGCCGGGCTGCCCGTCCTCACCTCGTGGGCCGTCGAGGACGTGGAGTGGGCGTTCCGCCGCGGCGGGGCGGGGTTCTTCGTCCTCACCAACACCCGCAGCCTCGCCGGGCCGGACGCGGCCCGCCGCACCCGGGAGGTCGCCCGCGCCGTGCACGAGGCGGCGGGGCGCTGCGGGCTCGACTACGCCCTCGCCAGCCGCGGCGACTCGACCCTGCGCGGGCACTTCCCGCTGGAGACCGACGTGCTCGCCGAGGAGCTGGGGCGGGCCGGGACGCCGGTCGACGGCCTGCTGGTCGCCCCGGCGTTCGTCGAGCCCGGCCGGCTGACCGTCGACGGCGTGCACTGGACGCGCGCCACCGGCCCGGACGGCGCGGCCGGGATGGTCCCCGTCGCGCAGAGCGAGTTCGCCCGCGACGCGACGTTCGGCTACGCCCACTCCGACCTGCGCGACTGGATCGAGGAGCGGACGGCGGGCCGGGTCCGCCGCGCCGACGTCGCGACGATCACGCTGGACGACCTGCGCACCGGCGGGCCGGACCGCGTGCGGGACGTCCTCGCCGGGCTGCGCGGCGGGCGGCCGGTCGTCGCGGACGCCGCGAGCGACGCCGACCTGCGCGTGCTCGCCCTGGGCGTGGCCCGCGCCGAGGCCGGCGGGACGCGGCTGCTCTACCGGGTCGGGCCGTCGTTCGTGCGGGCCCGCACCGG
>JAPLAT010000395.1 GCA_026393175.1 Pseudonocardiales bacterium | reverse complement strand
CGGACCAGGGCGGGGCCCCGGGCGGGGGTCCGGTCGGTGGGGGCGCGGCGAGGGGGGACGCGGCGAGGGGGGACGCGGTGGGCGGTGGCCCGGCGAACGGTGCGGCCCGGGGGTCGGCACCTCGGCGCGCGGCCACCTCGCGCAGCATCCCGGCCGCCTCGGCCGCGCCGGGCCGCCGGGCCGGGTCCAGGCTCATCAGCCTGCTCAGCACGCCGGTCAGGGCCCCGGCGCGCTGCGGTGCCGGGGGCGGGGTGGTGGCGACGACCTGCAGCATCCGCAGCGCGTCGCCGTGCGAGTGGCCGAAGGGCGGGTGGCCCTCGACGGCCGTGTAGAGCGTGGCGCCGAGGGAGTACACGTCGGCGGCGGCGTCGCCCTGGGTGCCGCGCGCGACCTCCGGGGCGAGGTAGGCGGGCGTGCCGCTGACGTGGTCGGCCCGGGTCAGCGTGACGTCGCCGGTGGCGTGCGAGATGCCGAAGTCGGTGAGCTTGACCGTGCCCCCGCGGCCCAGCAGGACGTTGGCCGGCTTGACGTCGCGGTGGGTGATGCCGGCCGCGTGCGCGGCGGCCAGCGCGTCGGCCACGAGTGCGCCGAGGGCGGCGGCGTCGGCGGGCGCGAGCGGGCCGCGGGCCGCCACGGCGGCCGCCAGGCTCTCCGAGGGCAGGTACTCCAGCACCAGCCACGGGTCGCCGTCGACGATGAGCACGTCGAAGATCGACACGACGTGCGGGTGGTGCAGCGCCGCGGCGATCCGGGCTTCGCGCAGCGTCCGCTGCCGCATCGTCTCGGCCGCATCGTGGTCGAGCAGGTCGAGCCGGACCCGCTTGAGGGCCACCTCGCGGGCCAGCAGCTCGTCGGTGGCGCGCCACACGACGCCCATGCCGCCCGAGCCGATCTCCTCCCGCAGCCGGTACCGGCCGCCGACCACCTCGTCCATGCGCGCTCCCCGCAGGCCGGGTTCAGGCCTGCGGACCGCCCGGACGCCATAGCACGTCGCCGTCGGGGTTGGCGCGGCGGCCGAGGATGAACAGCAGGTCCGACAGGCGGTTGAGGTATCGGGCGGTGAGCGGGTTGGTGCGCTCGGCGTCGGCGTCCAGCAGCGCCCAGACCGACCGCTCGGCCCGCCGGGTGACGGTGCGCGCCACGTGCAGGTACGCCCCGCCCGGCGTGCCCCCGGGCAGGATGAAGGAGTCGAGCTTGGGCAGGCCCTCGTTGAACTCGTCGCACCAGCCCTCCAGGCGCGTCACGTAGTCCTCCGTGACGCGCAGGGGCGGGTACTCCGGGTCCGGGACGATCGGCGAGCAGAGGTCGGCGCCCACGTCGAACAGGTCGTTCTGCACCTGGGCCAGCGGCACCAGCAGCTCCGGCGCCAGCCCGCCGACGGTGACGGCCACCCCGACCGCGGCGTTCGCCTCGTCGGTGTCGGCGTACGCGGCGAGCCGGACGTCGGTCTTGCGGACGCGGCTGAAGTCGCCGAGCGCCGTCGTGCCGTCGTCGCCGGTCTTCGTGTAGATCCTGGTGAGGTGCACGGCCATGGGGGGACGGTAACCCGCGCGGGCGGTGCCGACGACAGCCCTCCCGGCGGGGCCCGCTAGCGTCGACCGCCGTGGCAGAGCATTTCGCGGTGGACGGTGGCGCCCGGCTGGTCGGCACCGTCGACGTCGTCGGGGCCAAGAACAGCGTGCTGAAGCTCATGGCAGCGGCACTGCTGGCCGAGGGCACGACCATGCTCACGAACTGTCCGGAGATCCTGGACGTGCCCCTGATGGCCGACGTGCTGCGCAGCCTGGGGTGCACGGTCGCCGTCGACGGCGGCACGGTGACGATCGACGTCCCGGCCGAGCCGAGCGCGGAGGCCGACTACCGGTCGGTGTCCAAGCTGCGGGCCTCGGTGTGCGTGCTCGGCCCGTTGGTGGCCCGCTGCCGCCGCGCGGTCGTGCCGCTGCCCGGCGGCGACGCCATCGGGTCGCGGCCGCTGGACATGCACCAGGCGGGCCTGCGCAAGCTCGGGGCGACCACCGAGATCGAGCACGGCCGGGTCGTCGCGCACG
>JAPLAT010000442.1 GCA_026393175.1 Pseudonocardiales bacterium | reverse complement strand
GGCGACGTCGGGGTTCTTCTTCTGCGGCATGATCGAGCTGCCCGTGGAGAACGCGTCGTCGAGCGTGACGTAGGAGAACTCCGCCGTGGCCCAGACGATCACCTCCTCCGCGATGCGGGACAGGTCGACCGCCGTCATGGCCAGCACGAACGCGGCCTCGGCGGCGAAGTCGCGCGAGGCGGTGCCGTCGATCGAGTTCGCGCTGGAGGTGTCGAAGCCCAGCTCGGTGGCGACGGCGACGGGGTCCAGACCCAGCGACGACCCGGCCAGCGCGCCCGACCCGTACGGCGACACCGCGGCGCGCCGGTCCCAGTCGCGCAGCCGGTCGACGTCGCGCAGCAGCGCGTGGGCGTGCGCGGCGAGGTGGTGCGACAGCAGCACCGGCTGGGCGTGCTGCAGGTGCGTGCGGCCGGGCATCGGGGCGTCCGGGTGCGCGGCGGCCTGCGCCACCAGCGCGTCGACGACGTCGAGCACGCCCGCGCCGACCCGGCGGGCCGCGTCGCGCAGCCACATCCGGAACAGCGTCGCGACCTGGTCGTTGCGCGAGCGCCCGGCGCGGAGCCTGCCGCCCAGCTCCGGCCCGGCGCGCTCGATGAGCCCGCGCTCCAGGGCGGAGTGCACGTCCTCGTCGCCCGGGGCCGGGCCGAAGGCGCCCGACTCCACGTCGGCGCCGAGCTTGGCCAGGGCGTCGAGCATGCCGGTGAGCCCGGCGTCGTCGAGCAGCCCGGCCCGGGCCAGCACGCGGGCGTGCGCCATGGAGGCCCGGACGTCGTAGGGGGCGAGCCGCCAGTCGAAGTGCGTGGACTTCGACAGGGCCGCGAGCGCGTCCGCGGGCCCCGAGGCGAACCGCCCGCCCCACAGCGCGGATCCGGCCATCAGTCCGTCCCCGCTTCCAGCGCGACGTTGTCGAGGGTCTCCGGGTCGGGCCGGACCGCCTCGTCGGCGGCGGCGATCCGGTCGAAGCCGCCGGGGGGCAGCTCGCCGAACAGCGTCCCGTTCTCGACGAGCACCGTGCCCTGCTCGAGCGGCTGGCCCGCGTAGGCCTCCAGCTTGGCGCGGGAGTCGGCGATGTCGAGGTTGCGCATCGTGAGCTGGCCGATCCGGTCGGTGGGACCGAAGGCGGCGTTCTCCACGCGCTCCATCGACAGCCGGTCCGGGTGGTAGGAGAAGCCCGGCCCGTCGGTGTCGAGGATCGTGTAGTCGTCGCCGCGGCGCAGCCGCAGCGTGACGGTGCCGGTGACGAGCGAGGCGATCCAGCGCTGGATGGACTCCCGCACCATCAGCGCCTGCGGGTCGAGCCAGCGCCCCTCGTAGAGCAGCCGGCCGAGCTTGCGGCCCTGCACGTGGTACGCGGCGACGGTGTCCTCGTTGTGGATGGCGTTGACCAGCCGCTCGTAGGCGATGAACAGCAGCGCCATCCCGGGCGCCTCGTAGATGCCGCGGGACTTCGCCTCGATGATCCGGTTCTCGATCTGGTCGGACATGCCCAGTCCGTGCCGCCCGCCCACCGCGTTGGCCGCGAGGACCAGCGAGACCTGGTCACCGAACCGCTCGCCGTTGATCGCCACCGGGTGCCCGGCCTCGAACGTGACGGAGACGTCCTCGGTCTCGATC
>JAPLAT010000066.1 GCA_026393175.1 Pseudonocardiales bacterium | reverse complement strand
GACTTCGTCTTCGCCGTCAAGGGCCCGCGCTTCGTCACCCACCTCAAGCAGCTGCGCGACGTCGGGACGCCGGTGGCGAACTTCCTCGCCTCCGGCGTGCTCGCGCTCGGCCCGAAGCTCGGACCGCTGCTGTGGCAGCTCCCGCCGCGGATGCGGTTCGACGCGGAGCGGCTCGGCGCCTTCCTCGACCTGCTGCCGCGCACCACGGCGGCCGCGGCGGAGCTCGCGACCCGGCACGACGAGCGCCTCGACGGGCGCGCCCACCTCACGACCGACGCCAACCGGCCGCTGCGGCACGCGCTGGAACCCCGGCACGAGAGCTTCCGCGACCCGGCGTGCGCGGCGCTGCTGCGCGCCCACGGGGTCGCGCTCGTGCTCGCCGACTCCGCGGGCACGTGGCCGGTGTTCGACGAGCGCACGGCCGACCTGGTCTACGTGCGGCTGCACGGCGCCGACGAGCTGTACGCGAGCGGGTACACCGGCGGCGCGCTGGCGGCGTGGGCGGAGCGGGTGCGCGGCTGGCGGTCCGCCGGGGCCACCGTGCACGTCTACTTCGACAACGACGCCAAGGTGCACGCCCCGCGCGACGCCGTCACGCTCCTGGGGCTGCTCGACCGGCCGGGCTGACGGCGGCCGCGGCGTGCGCCCGGCCGTGGGTGGCGAGCATCCGCCTGCCCACGACCATCGCCACCGCGGCGACGAGCATCGTGGCCGCCCCGACCAGCCACGCGACGGGGAACGACAGGTGGGTGGCCAGGAAGCCGAAGCCGACCGGTCCGACGAAGCCGCCGCCGTACACCCCGACCTGCACGATCGACGTGGCCGCCGCCGGGGCCGACGGGTTGAGCCGCACGACCGCGAACTGCAGCAGCCCGGGCCAGGCCCAGCCCAGGCCGAAGCCGAGGACCGTCCCGACCACCAGTGCGGGCGTGCCGGGGACCGCGATCAGGGCGAGCCCGCCCGCGCCGAGCACCAGCGACGCGGCGACGACCGCGATGTGGCCGCCCTCGCGGTGGTCGGCGGCCCAGCCGTGCACCAGCCGCAGCGTGAGCCCGACGGCGCTGCCCAGGGTCAGGGTGAGCCCGGCGGTGCCCGGGTCGATGCCGCGGTCGACGGCCGAGGCCACGAGGAAGATCCCCAGCGCCGTGCACGACGCCGCGGCGAGCCCGGCCGCGAGGCCGATCACCGACAGCGCCCCGGTGGCGCGCTCGCCCGGCGTGGCGGGGGTGCGCTCCCGGCCCGCGTCCTCCCGGGGGGCGACGAGCAGCGCCACCAGTGCGAGCCCGGCCGCGGCGGCGAAGGCCCAGCGCCACCCGACGGTCAGCGCGACGGCGGGCACCGCGGCGCCCGACAGCAGCGTCGCGGCCGGGATGGCGGACTGCTTGATGCCGAAGGAGAGCCCGAGCCGCCCCGGCGGGACGTACCGGGCCAGCGTGAGGTTCGACGACAGCTGGCCGAGCACGTTGCACCATGCGCTGCACAGCAGCATCGCGACGAGCGCGGGGTAGGAGCGGGCGAACAGCGCGATCCCGCCCATCACGGCCGCAGCGCCGAGCACCGCGAGCCGGCTGGTCGTGCCCGACCCGAACCGCTCCACCAGCCGCCCGCAGGGCAGCGAGGCCAGCGCGCTGATGCCGAAGTACAGCGCGACGACCAGGCCCAGGCCGCCCGGGTCGAAGCCCAGTTCGGCGGAGATCTGCACGGCCAGCCCGCCGGTCAGGAACACGGGCAGGACCGACACCGTCGTCACCGTGACGGCCCCGGCGACGGCCCGCGCTCCCCGCTGCATATGAGCAATGCTAAGCGCTGGACCCCGGGGTCAGCTGGTCGATCGCCCACCGCGCCCACTCGTGCACGGCCTCGTACTGCCGCAGCCCGAACTCGGCGGCGAGCTGGCCGAAGCCGTCCGGGCCCTGCGGGACGCCCGGCCCGTGCACCTCGCGGACCTCGCGCAGCTCCGCGGCGTTGCGCCGTGCCGACTCGGCGATCCGGTGCAGCACGACGAGCGCGTCGGCCGGCTCCAGCGCGGAGAGCAGGAACATCCGCAGGACGTGCTCGTTGCGCACCTTCCCGCGCGGCGCCTCGTCCATCAGCCAGCCGCGCAGCTCGGCCCGGCCCGCGTCGGTGACCGCGTAGGTGCGGCTGCCCCGCGCGCCCTCGGCGCTGACCTCGATGAGCCCGCGCTCGGCCAGCCTGCCCAGCTCGGGGTACACGGCGGTGTGCCCGGCCTGCCAGGCGTAGCGGCCCAGGTCCTCCTCGAACGCCCTGGTCAGCTCGTACCCGGTGCGGGGTTCGACGGCGAGCAGGCCGAGCAGCGCGTGGGTGAGCGACACGCGGACACCCTATAGGTCACTCTTGACATGTCAGTACTGACAGGTCCACGCTCGCGGTATGACGAGCACCGCACCCCTGCACCAGGCCGGCCACCTCGCACCGGTCCCCGACGAGATCTCGGCGGTCGACCTGCCGGTGGAGGGCGCGCTGCCGCCCGAGCTGGTGGGCCGCTACCTGCGCAACGGGCCCAACCCGCTGCCCGGGGAGACGACCCCGCACTGGTTCATCGGCCACGGGATGCTGCACGGCGTGCGGCTGCGGGGGGGTCGGGCCGAGTGGTACCGGAACCGGTGGGTCCGCACCCGGGCGCTGGCCGGCGAGTCGATGATCGGGCCCGAGGGCATCGACCACGGGGTCGGCGTCGCCAACACCCACATCGTCGCGCACGCCGGCAAGATCATGGCGCTCGTCGAGAGCAGCTTCCCGCACGTCGTCACGCCGGACCTGGAGACCGTGGGCGTCTGCGACTTCGACGGCCGCCTCACCACGGCGATGACGGCCCACCCGAAGACCGACCCGGTCACCGGCGAGCTGCACTTCTTCGGCTACGGGTTCGTCCCGCCGTTCCTCACCTACCACCGGCTCTCGGCCGCGGGCGAGCTCGTCACCAGCGCGGAGATCGCCGTGCCGGGCCCGACGATGGTGCACGACTTCGCGATCACCGACCGGCACGCGGTGTTCCTCGACCTGCCGATGGTCTTCTCGTTCGACCGGCTGGAGCACGGCATGCCGTTCGCCTGGGACGACGCCTACGGCGCGCGGATCGGCGTCATGCCCCTCGACCGGCCCGGCGAGGTCCGCTGGTTCGACGTCGAGCCGAACTACGTCTTCCACGTCGGCAACGCCCACACCGACGCGGCGGGCCGCGTCGTGCTCGACGCCGCCCGTTACGCCGCCGCCGACGCCGTCGCGATGTGGGACGGGATCGGCACCGACCCGGCCGGGATCGCCTCGGGCGCCGCGGCCACCGGCTACGCCCGGCTGCACCGCTGGACCCTCGACCCGGCGACCGGGACGGTCACCGAGACCGCGCTGCACGACCGGGGCATCGAGTTCCCGACCGTCGACGACGCGCTCGTCGGCCGCGCCGCCCGCTACCGCTACGCCGTGGCCGACACCGGCGGGTCCGCCGCGGTCGTGAAGATGGACGTCGACGGGGCCCTCACCGCCCACGACCTGGGGCCGGACACGGTCGCGGGCGAGGCCGTGTTCGTGCCGTCCGCGCGGGCGGGCCGCGCCGAGGACGACGGCTGGCTGCTCACGATCACCACCCGGCGCGACGGCAGCGCCTCCCGGCTCCTGGTGCTCGACGCCACCGACGTCGGCGGCGCCCCCGTCGCGGCCGTGACGCTGCCCCGCGGGGTGCCGGCCGGGTTCCACGGCAGCTGGATCGACGACGCCGAGCTGGCCGCCCCGTGACGGTGCCGCCCCCGGGCCGCTACGAGAAGTCCGCGCTCCGCGCGAGCTTCTCGTTCTGACGGAGCTCGGTGAGGGCGTTCTCGTGCATGGCGACGACGACGTCGTGGCCGGAGTTGCCGAGCACGATGCGCTGCGGCGGGACGGGGGCGTTCATCGCGCTGATCACGGCCTGCACCCCGCGGACGGGATCACCCGCCTGCTGACCGTCCTGCTCGACGAAGGCCGCCTTGACGCCCTCGATCATCGGGACGTAGGCGTCGACGGTCTCGTCGACGGCCTCGTCCCGGAAGCCGGCGAAGGCCTTGGTGCGGAACGCTCCCGGCTCCACGAGGAGCACGCGCACCCCGAACGGTTCGACCTCGGAGCGCAGGGCCTCCGACAGCCCCTCGACGGCGAACTTCGCCGCCGCGTAGTAGCCGAACCCGGGAGCGCTGACGAGGCCGGCGACCGACGACATGGTCACGATCCAGCCGCCGCCCCGCGCCCGCATGCCCGGCAGGACCGCCCGCACCACCTCGACCACCCCGAACAGGTTCAGGTCGAACGTGCGCCGGATCATGTCGTCCCGGGCCCCCTCGACCGAGCCGAACCAGCCCCGGCCGGCGTTGTTGACGAGCACGTCGATCCCGCCGAACCGCTCCTCCGCCGCACCGACCGCCGCGCGCACCTGGGCCGCGTCGGTCACGTCGAGCGCGAGGACCAGCACCCGGTCGCCGTACCGGTCGGCCCACTCCTGCAGTTCGGCCGGCCGCCGTGCGGTCACGACCACCCGGTCGCCCAGGTCCAGCGCGGCCTCGGCGTAGGTCAGCCCGAACCCGCCGGGCGTGCCACCGGTGATGAACCACGTCTTCATGAGAATTCTCCTTCGCCATGACGTGTGATGTGTCGCTGTGGGTGGACGGGGCGTGCCCGTCTCGAGGTGCCGGTCCGAGGGGGACGGCTCAGTGCGCGCCGACCAGTGCGTTCCGCGCCGGCCTGGGTGGCGTACACCGCGTGGCTGCCCGGGACCGTGGTGACCGTCGCGCCTGCGCGCCGGGCCATGTGGTGGAGCATCGCCTGGTCGAACGCCTTGTCCTCCGTGGCGATGACCGCCCAGCTCGGCCTGCTCCGCCATGCGGCCCTGGTGACCGCGGTCGCGAAGACCGACATGTTGATGGGGACCTGCGCGTCCCGCATGAACGCGGCCTCGCCCTCGTCGGCGTCGGCGGCGAAGCCGGCCGTGAACCGCTCGCGGTCGAGGAAGCCGAACCCGTCGTCGCCCACGTCGATGACGAACTCGGGCGTGGGGGCGAACCCCTCGTACTGCTGCGCGGTGGTCTCGCCGGCGTCGGGCACGAGCGCGGCCACGTAGACCAGCCCGACCACCTTCTCGTGGGTCCCGGCCTCGGTGATGACGGTGCCGCCCCACGAGTGGCCGACGAGGATGGTCGGACCGTCCTGGCGGTCCAGGACCCGGGTCGTGGCCGCGACGTCGTCCTCGAGCGAGGTGAGCGGGATCTGGACGATCGTCACCCGGTGACCTCGGCGGGTGAGGATGTCGTACACGCCGCGCCAGCCCGAACCGTCGGCGAAGGCGCCGTGCACGAGCACGACGTTCTTGACCGCTCCGTCCATGCCGATTTCTGTGCTGTCGTCGGACATCATCGATCCTTCCTGTTCGTGGTGATCGCCTGCCGCGCAGGCGAACGGGTGCGGGGCGAGGGGTCAGCCGAGGACGATGTCGAGCCGCTCGATGCGCTCGCCCTGGAGTGCGAACCGGTAGTCCAGGTCCGCCTTCCCGCCGGGGAAGTCGCCCTCGAGGTGCTGGCCGACCACCCAGGTCTCGCCGTCGCGACCGACCTCGGTGATCTCGTTGGTCACGGTGAACTCGGCTCCCGCCTCGGTGATGAAGCGGCGCAGCCCCTCGTCGCCGCTGAAGGACTCCCCGACGTCGGCGATCACGGCCTGGGGGGTGAGGAGGGCGAGGGCGGCGTCGGCATCGCGGGCCTCCTGGGCCTCCAGGAAGGCGCGGATCGTGAGGGGCAGCCGTGCGGTGTGCGTGTCGGTATCCATGTGCTGGAGCGTGCGGGCTCGCGCGGCGCGAGGGTCAAGAACTGGACCCTCCCCCCGGGAGAGGGCCCAGACTGCTGCCGGACGAACCCCGACCCGCCGCAGAGGACGCATCTCATGGGCGCGATGGACGAACTGATCAACCCGGACCTCGTCGCGGAGCTGCGCGGTGTCTTCCGCGCCGCCCGTCCCCCCTCCACGGGTCGCCGGCCCGCATGGCCGGCGCTGGAGGGCGCGGGCGCGGGCGCCGCACTGCGCGGCAGGCCGCTCCGTGCGCGCGTGGACGCCGTGCGCGACGCGATCGTCGACGACGTCGGCCGCGATGTCGACCTCCTGTCGGACGTCGTGACCAGGAGCCTGCACCAGGACCGGTTCCGAGGATGGATGATCTGGCCGGTCACCGAGGCCGTCGCCCTACTGGCCGTGGACGCCCCCGCCCCGGGCGCGTTCGAGGCGGGGCTGGAACTGATGCGGAGACTGACGAACCGGCTCAGCGCGGAGTTCGCGCTCCGGATCTTCCTCGCCGCCGACGCCGCCCGCACCGTCGACGTCGTCACCACCTGGTGCTCCGACCCGGACGAGCACGTACGGCGGCTGGCCAGCGAGGGCACCCGGAGCTACCTGCCGTGGGCCCGGCAGGTCGCCGAGCTGCATCGCCGTCCCACCCTCACGGTGCCGATCATCGACGCGCTCTACCGCGACGACAGCACCTACGTGCGCCGCTCGGTCGGGAACCACCTGAACGACCTGTCCAGGCGCCACCCGGAACTGGCCGTGGAGATCGGCAGGCGGTGGCTCGCCGCACCGGACCGCAACACCGGGGCGCTGGTCGGGAGGGCATTCCGCACCCTCGTCAAGGCCGGCGACGCGGGAGCCCTCGCCGCGATGGGTTTCGCCGGGGACGCCGAGGTGACGGGGCCCCTCCTCGACCGGCGGTCGTTGCGGGTGGGCGAGGACATCGAGGTTCGAGCGATCCTGACCAACACGGGCTCGGCGCCGACCCGCCTCGCGGTCGACTTCGTCGTCCACTACCGCAAGGCCCGCGGTCGGACGGCGCCCAAGGTCTTCAAGATGGCGACCGTGGACCTCGGCCCCGGCGAGACCGCGGAGGTGGCGAAACGCCGGTCCTTCGCCCCCGTCACCACGCGCGTGTTCCACCCCGGAGCCCACAGCGTCGAGTTGCAGGTCAACGGCAGGCGGCACGGCACCGCCGAGTTCGAGCTGCTGGGGTGACCGGACGTCACCCGAGGAGCGCGGCGTCGATCACGAGGACGAGGGCATCCCCTTCCACCGCGCTGGCGACCGGGTGACCGTCGATCTCGGTGGGTGTCGCCGGGAGATCCGGTAAGCAGGCCCCGTCCGTCCGGGGCGGCCTCAGCCGCGGATCCGGCTCGCCTCGGAGCCCCACTCCTTCTCGCGGAGCTCGAACTTCTGGACCTTGCCCGTCGAGGTCTTGGGCAGCTCGTCCACGATCTCGACGGCCTTGGGCGCCTTGTACCGGGCGATCGTCGCCTTGACGTGCTCGATCAGCTCCTCCGGCGTCGCCGACCCGCCCTCGGCGAGCACGACGAACGCCTTGGGCCGCTCGCCCCACTGCTCGTCCGGCACGCCGACGACCGCG
>JAPLAT010000324.1 GCA_026393175.1 Pseudonocardiales bacterium | reverse complement strand
GTGTGCGTGGTCATCGGCGTCGGGTCGATGCGCCCGGACTCCAGCAGCCGCAGCAGCCGCTTCATCCGCTCGCTGCCGCCGGGGCACAGGCCGGTGTGGATGGCCTTGTCGTTCATGCCGAGGCCGAACGCGTCGAGCGGGAGTTGCAGCGGTGCCGGGTTCTCCCCGTGGTACCCGATGTTGGACACCCGCCCGCCGGCCTTCGTGACGCGCAGGCACGCCTCGAAGGTCTGCGGGAAGCCGAACGCCTCGATGGCCGCGTCGGTGCCCTCGCCGTTCGTCAGGTCCATGATCTGCTCGACCGGGTCGCCCGCGGTGAAGTCGACGATGTCGGTGGCGCCGAACCGCTTGGCCAGCGCCTGGCGCTCGGGCCGGGCCTCCACGGCGATGATCCGCCCGGCACCCATGAGGTTCGCGCCCATCGTCGCGCACAGCCCGACCGGGCCCTGCGCGAAGACCGCGACGGTCTCCCCGAACTGCAGGTAGGCGTGCTCGGCCCCCATGAACCCGGTGGTGAGCATGTCGCAGCAGTACGCGGCCTGCTCGTCGCTGATCGAGTCGGGCAGGGGCGTGAGGTTGGCCGCCGCCGCGGGCACGACGAAGTACTCGGCCATGTTGCCGTCCATCTGGACGGTGTACTTGTAGCCGCCCAGCGCGCCACCGCACTGGCTGGTGAACCCGCGCTGGCACGCCGAGCAGCGGTAGCAGGGCGTCACCGCGCAGACGACGACGCGCTGGCCCTCGGTGAAGCCGGTGACGGCCGAGCCCAGCTTGTGGATCACGCCGACGGACTCGTGGCCGAGCGTGCGCCCGTCGGGCACCGGCAGGGCGCCCTTGACGGTGTGCACGTCGGAGGTGCAGATCAGCGCGGCGGTCGTGCGGACGATCGCCTCCTCGGGGCCGGGATCGGGGATCGGCTTCTCCACGACCCCCGTCTCGCCGACCTTCTTGATCACGAAAGACTTCATCGTCTCCGGCATCGGTGCCCCTTACGGCTCGGGAACCCCCCACCCTTCGCCGTTCATGCTGTGATGCGCGTCTCAGCATGAGACGGCGAGCCAGCGCTCGATCCCGACGCGTCCGTCCGGGGTGAACGGCCACCGGACGGGGTCCGCCAGACGAGCGCGCAGCTCGTCCAGCGTCACCCAGCCGGCCCAGGCGACCTCGGTGGGCTGCGGGCGCAGCGGGCCGTCCCAGACCGTCTCGTAGGTGAAGACGTGGTAGCGCAGGCCGTCGCGGTCGAAGCGGAACCGGTCGACCGGCCGCAGCGGGGCGACGACGCCGAGCTCCTCGGCGAGCTCGCGCGCCGCGGCGTCGGCCGGCGCCTCCCCGGGCCCGACGACCCCGCCCGCCCAGCAGTCGTACGCGCCGGGGAAGACCAGCTTGTCCGCGGTGCGCCGGTGCAGGACGACGCTGCGCCCGTCGGGGGAGCGGACCAGCACCCCGGTGCCCGCGTGCCACAGCCCGTCGCGGTAGACGACCGCGCGGCGCTCGACGCCGATCTCGGCCCCGGCGCGGTCGTAGAGGGCCACCAGCTCGCCGCCCGGGTCCGTGTGTGCGTCCACGCCGCCCATCCTCGCCCCGGTTAGTCTCGGAGGATGACCGCGCGCCGCATCATGGGCACCGAGATCGAGTACGGGATCTCGGTGCCGGGGGACCCCACCGCCAACCCGGTGATCACGTCGACGCAGGTGGTGCTGGCCTACGCGGCCGCCGCGGACATCCCGCGCTCGCGCCGGGCCCGCTGGGACTACGAGGTGGAGTCGCCGCTGCGCGACGCGCGCGGCTTCGACCTGTCCGCGCCCACCCTGCACAACCCCGTGGACTCCGAGCTCGACGACCTGGGCGCGGCCAACGTCATTCTCACCAACGGCGCGCGGCTCTACGTCGACCACGCGCACCCGGAGTTCTCCACGCCCGAGGTCACGACCCCGCGCGACGTCGTGATCTGGGACAAGGCGGGGGAGCGGGTGATGGAGGAGGCCGCGATGCGCGCGGCCACCGTGCCCGGCGCGCCGCGGATCCAGCTGTACAAGAACAACGTCGACGGCAAGGGCGCGAGCTACGGCTCCCACGAGAACTACCTCATGGCCCGGTCCACCACGTTCCCGGCGATCGTCTCGGGTCTCACCCCGTTCTTCGTGACCCGACAGGTCGTGTGCGGCGCGGGCCGGGTGGGACGCGGCCCGTCCGGCGACGAGGCCGGCTACCAGCTGTCCCAGCGCGCGGACTACATCGAGGTCGAGGTCGGCCTGGAGACCACCCTCAAGCGCGGGATCATCAACACCCGCGACGAGCCGCACGCCGACGCCGACAAGTACCGGCGGCTGCACGTCATCATCGGCGACGCGAACATGAGCGAGTACTCCACGTTCCTCAAGGTCGGCACGGCCGCGATCGTGCTCGACATGATCGAGAAGGGCGTGCGCTTCGACGAGCTGCGCCTGGCCGAGCCGGTGCGCGCGGTGCACCAGATCAGCCACGACCCGACGCTCCAGCAGAAGGTGGAGCTGGCCGACGGGCGCAAGGTCACCGGCCTGGACGTGCAGCGGGCCTACTTCGAGAAGGCGCAGGCCCACGTGGGCGACACCCCGGACGCGGCCACGGCCGAGGTGATGCAGGTCTGGGGCGAGGTCCTCGACGCGCTGGGCCGCGACCCGATGGAGTGCGCCGACCGCCTGGACTGGCCGGCCAAGCTGCGCCTGCTGGAGGGCTACCGCGAGCGCGACGGCCTGGCCTGGGACGCGCCCCGGCTGCACCTGGTGGACCTGCAGTACACCGACGTCCGGATGGCCAAGGGCCTCTACAACCGGCTCGCCACCCGCGGGTCGATGAAGCGCCTGGTCACCGAGGACGACGTGACCGCCGCGATGACCCACCCGCCCGAGGACACCCGGGCCTACTTCCGCGGGCGCTGCCTGGAGCGCTACCCCGCGGAGGTGGCCGCCGCGTCCTGGGACTCGGTCATCTTCGACCTGGGTCGCGAGTCGCTGGTCCGCATCCCCACGCTGGAGCCGCTGCGCGGCACCCGCTCCCACGTCGGCGAGCTGATCGACAACTCGCGGACGGCCGAGGAGCTGGTGGAGGCGCTCACCCGCGGCTGAACCGAGATCATCCCCGCTTTTCGTCGGCCCGCTGGGTTAGGGTTTCCCTAGCACGACCGAGGACAGGAGGCGTCATGTCGCAGGAGCAGACCAAGCGTCAGGGCGGTGGCGGCGGGGACGACGACGAGGGCGCCGACGCCGCGGCGGCGGGCCAGGAGCGTCGTGAAAAGCTGGGCGAGGACGTGGACACCATCCTCGACGAGATCGACGACGTGCTCGAGGAGAACGCCGAGGACTTCGTGCGGGCCTACGTCCAGAAGGGCGGCCAGTAGGCCGTCCGGGCTCCACCCGTAGTGCTGCACGAGGAGAGGCGGAAGACCTGACCATGTCGTTCCCGGAGCCGGCGCGTCGCGCGCCCGGCGGGATGGACGCGTACCTGGCGCCCGGACCGTCGACGTTCACCGACCTGCTCGCGTCGCACGCGCCGCACCTGCTCCCGGGCCGGGTGCCCGAGGGCGCGGCGCCGGGCGGCGGCGCGGCGCTGGACGTCCCCCACGGCACCACGATCGTCGCGCTCGTCTTCGACGGCGGCGTCGTCATCGCCGGTGACCGGCGGGCCACGTCGGGCAACGTGATCGCCCAGCGCGACATCGAGAAGGTCTTCATCACCGACGCCTACTCCGCCGTCGGCATCGCCGGCTCGGCGGGGATCGCGCTGGAGATGGTGCGGCTGTTCTCCGTCGAGCTGGAGCACTACGAGAAGATCGAGGGCACCACGCTCTCCCTCGACGGCAAGGCCACCAAGCTCGCCGGCATGGTCCGCGCCAATCTCGGCGCGGCGCTGCAGGGCTTCGTGGTCGTCCCGCTGTTCGTCGGGTACGACACCGAGGCCCCGGACCCCTCCACCGCCGGGCGGATCGTCACCTACGACGCCACGGGCGGCCGCTACGACGAGCACCTGGGCTACCACTCCGTCGGGTCCGGGTCGGTGTTCGCCAAGTCGGCGCTGAAGAAGCGCCACCGCACCGACGCCGACCTCGCCACCACCGTCCGCAACGCCGTCGAGGCCCTCTACGACGCCGCCGACGACGACACCGCCACCGGCGGCCCGGACCTCACCCGGCGGCTGTACCCGATCGTCGTGTCCATCACCGGCGCCGAGGGGGCCGTCCGCCGGCCCGAGGCCGAGATCGCCGATGTCGTCGCCCAGGTCGTGGCCGGCCGCACCGAGAACCCGGGGGGCTGACCACCATGACGATGCCGTTCTACTCCTCGGTCGACCAGCTCCTGCGCGACCGCTCCGAGCTCGCCCGCAAGGGCATCGCCCGCGGCCGGTCCGTCGTGGTGCTGACGTTCACCGGCGGCGTGCTGTTCGTCGCGGAGAACCGCTCCCGGGCGCTGAACAAGGTCTCGGAGATCTACGACCGCATCGGCTTCGCCGCCGTCGGCCGCTACAACGAGTTCGAGACGCTGCGCAACGCCGGCATCCGCATGGCCGACGTCCGCGGCTACACCTACGACCGGCGCGACGTCACCGGCCGGATGCTCGCCAACTCCTACGCCCAGCTGCTCGGGTCGTCGTTCGTCGAGCAGCAGAAGCCCTTCGAGGTGGAGATGTGCCTGGCCGAGGTGGGCGCGTCCGCCGACCGCGACCAGCTCTACCGCATCACCTACGACGGCTCCATCACCGACGAGCCGCAGTACGTGGTCATGGGCGGGGCCACCGAGCCGATCAGCGCGAAGCTCAAGGACACCTACCGGGCCGACGCCGACCTCGCCGGGGCGCTCGCGGTGGCCGTCGAGGGCCTGCAGTCGGTCCCCGCACCCGGCAACGGCGCCGCCGAGCCGACGGTGCTCGGCGTGCGGTCCCTGGAGGTGGCCGTGCTCGACCGCGGCCGGCCGCGCCGCTCGTTCCGCCGCATCACCGGTGGCGTGCTGCGCGACCTGCTGCCCGAGGCCAACCGCGCGGTCGACGCCCCGCCCTCGGCCGCGCCCGCCGGGGGCGACGACGCCCCGGCCGGCAGCGGCGCCACGGAGGAGTAGCCGCAGGGGAGGCAGCTGCCCGCGCTCCCGGGGGCGGACCCCCCGGGAGGCGCGTCACGACGTCGGGGAGCGGTCCACCCCGACGCGGGGTCGCCGGGTCCCGCCCGGGGCGGTCAGCTGCTCGGCGACCTCCCACAGCCGGTCCTCGGCCGCCCGGTCGTGGGAGGCGGGGGAGGACCGCGTCACGCGCCCCAGCTCGACGTACCCCCCGCGCAGGTCGGCGTGCACCCGGCCGAGCGCGAAGTCGGCGAGGTGCCGCGCGCTGGCGGCGGGCGTCGTGACGCCGGGCAGCACCCGCAGCACGGGCAGGACCCGCCGCCAGGCCCAGCGGCGGGCCGCTGACATGTCCCGGGCCAGGCCGGTGCCGGGCATGAGCCCCGGGTCGTAGACGTTGACCCGCAGCTCCGGGTGGCGGCGCTGCCAGGCGTGGGCGAGCAGGACGATCGCCAGCTTGCTGGTGGCGTAGGCGCGCTGACCGGCGACGCGCGTGCCGGCGTCGGCGCCGAGATCGGCGCGGGCCAGGTCCAGCGGGTCCTCCCAGCGGGGCGCGGCGACCAGGCCCATCGAGCGCCGGCCGCCCCAGTGCGTGCCGCTGCCCAGCAGGACGAGGTGCGCCCCCGGGGCCAGCGCGGGCTCCAGCGACCGCAGCAGCTGGTGCTGGGCCAGGACGTTGACGGCGAAGGTGAGCTCGTGGCCGTCGGCGCTGCGCCGGCGGCGGTCGGTCACCTGCAGCCCGGCGTTGGCCACGACGGCACCGAGCGGGGGCAGCGCGCCGGCGGCCACGGCGTCGACGACCGACGCGGCCCCGGAGCGGACCGAGCCGAGGTCGGCCAGGTCGAGCGGCACGGCCCGCCCACCCGTCGCGGCGGCGACGTCCCCGACGCCGGGCCGCCCGGCGAGCACCAGCCGCGGGCCGGGCACGCCCAGGGTGCCGACGAGGGCGCGGCCCAGGCCGCGGGTCGGACCGGTCACCAGGACACTGATGTCAGTTTCTGTCATGACTCGACTATGAGTGATGTCAGCATCTGACGCAAGGGGTAGGGTCACCGCGTGGGGAGATGGCCGACCGGCACCAAGGCGCGCGTGCAGCGGGCCGCGCTCGCCCTGTTCGCCGAGCGGGGCTACGCCGCCACCACGGTCGACGACATCGCCGCCCGGGCCGGGATCTCGGCCCGCACCGTCTTCCGGCACTTCCGGGACAAGGAGGAGATGCTCTTCGACGCCGACGACGCCCTGTCCGCGACGCTGCTCGACGCGGCCCGGTCCGCCCCCGCCGACGCCCCGCCGCTCGCGGTGGTCCGCCGGGCGCTGGGCGCCCTCGTCGACGTGCTGGAGCCCGACCGGGCGGAGCTGCGCCGCCGCGCCGCCGTGCTGGGTTCCGACGTGGCCCTGCAGGGCCGCGACCTCGCCAAGCAGGCCGCCTGGACCGCCGCGCTGACCGGCGAGCTGGTCGGCCGGGGCGTCGACCCGGAGCGGGCCGCGCTGCTCACCGCGACCGGCGCCGCGGTCTTCCGCACCTGCTACGCGAGCTGGCTCGCCGAGGACGGGGGCCCCGGGCTGGCGGCACGGTTCGACGCCGCCCGGGCCGCGCTCGCGGACGCCCTGCGCGAGACCTGATCAGGGCAGGAACGGCCGGTCGCGGCCGGTCCAGTTCTCCTCGCGGCGGCGGTAGACCTCGATGGGCTCCTTCGCCACCCGGAACGTGTAGCGCCCGGACTCCTCCACCACCTCGCCGTCGGTGGCGAGCATGCCCGGCACCGCGAGCTCGACGTCGAACTCGGGCACCTCGCGCTGCCCGTAGACGCGGCTGTGGCCGAACGCGCCGAGGAGCAGCGCCCCGACGGCCCGGAGCCGGGAGAAGCGGATGTCGGCGCGCAGCCAGCGCACGTCGAGCAGCCCCGAGTCCAGCGTGGGCCGCCACGCGGGCACCATGCCGCGCGGGTGGTAGGGCCCGTTGCCCACGAACAGGAACCACACGGCCGTCCACCGCCCGTCGATGCGCACCTTCACCGGCTCGGCCTTGCTCAGCGTCACCACGAGCGCCGCGGCGAACGCCGGCCACTTCCCCCATCGCGGCTGCCAGGACTCGCGGAGCCGGACGAGGTCGGGGTAGGAGCCCAGGCTCGCGGTGTTGAGGAAGCAGCGGGTGCGGATGACCGCGTCCGACGTCTCGCCGGGGTGCACCTCCACCAGCGCCAGGTCGACGGCCACGGCCTCGCCCGCCGCCGTCGCATCGACGGCCTCCTGCAGGTCGTACACGCCGACGTCGCGCGCGAAGTGGTTGAGCGTGCCCGTCGGCACCACCACCAGCGGCAGCCGCCGCCGTCCGGCCACGGCGGCCGCCGCGGCGACGGTGCCGTCCCCGCCCGCGACGCCGATCGCCCGGCACCACTCGCCCGCCGCCGTGACGGCCTCGTCGAGCTGCTCGTCCAGGTCGCGGTCGGGCACGGCGCGGATCACGACGGCCCGCGGGAACGCCTCCTCCAGCTCGGCCGCCGGGTCGTGGTCCGGGTCGCCGGAGCGCTGGTTGGACACCATCACCAGGCCCTCGCCCTCGGGCAGCACCGGGACGGTGTCGAGCGGGCGGGCCCGGGCCTCGTCGGTCTCCCGGACCGGCCACCAGCGCCGCGTGAGCAGCGCGACACCGCTGCCGACCGCCACGCCCGCGACGACGTCGGAGGTCCAGTGCACGCCGACGTGCACCCGCGAGTAGGCGACGGCCGCGGCCACCGGCGCGACGGCCAGGCCCAGGCGCGGGCTCTCCATCGCGACGGCCGTGGCGAACGCGGCGGCCGACGCCGCGTGACCGGACGGGAAGGACGACGACGTCGGCGGGTTGTCCAGCGTCTGGTAGGCGGGCAGCTCCGACGCGGCCGGGCGCCGGCGCGGCAGCAGCGGCTTGAGCAGCGCGTTCGCCGTGCCGCTCGCCCCGGCGATGGCCAGCACCCCGCGCAGCGCGGCCTTGCGGCTCGCCCCCCGCCGCGACCCCAGCACCGCCGCCACGGCGAACCACAGCAGGCTGTGGTTCGCCGCCCGGGACAGGCCCTTGAACACCGTGTCGGCCGGGCTCGGCGACCGCGCGGAGATCGCCCTGGACACCGCCCGGTCCAGCTCGCTGACCCGTCCCGCCCGCCGCCGCACTCCACCGATCACGGGCCGAGCGTAGGCCGGACGGCCGGGATCACGCCGACCCGCCGTCCGCAAGACTGACGCCGACCCCCCGGGTCCGCCTACGCTGGGGGGATGCAGCGGCGGATCTACGGTGTCGAGACCGAGTTCGGGGTCACCTGCACCTTTCACGGCCAGCGACGCCTGTCCCCGGACGAGGTGGCGCGCTACCTGTTCCGCCGGGTCGTCTCCTGGGGACGCTCGTCGAACGTGTTCCTGCGCAACGGCGCCCGGCTCTACCTCGACGTCGGCAGCCACCCCGAGTACGCGACGGCCGAGTGCGACTCCCTCGCCCAGCTCGTCAGCCACGACAAGGCGGGGGAGCGGATCCTCGAGGACCTGCTCGTCGACGCCGAGCGGCGGCTCGTCGACGAGGGCATCGGCGGCGACATCTACCTGTTCAAGAACAACACCGACTCCGCGGGCAACAGCTACGGCTGCCACGAGAACTACCTCGTGGCCCGGGCGGGGGAGTTCTCCCGCATCGCCGACGTGCTGCTGCCCTTCCTCGTGACCCGCCAGCTCATCTGCGGCGCGGGCAAGGTGCTGCAGACCCCGCGCGGCGCGGTGTACTGCCTGTCCCAGCGCGCCGAGCACATCTGGGAGGGCGTCTCCAGCGCCACCACCCGCTCCCGGCCGATCATCAACACCCGCGACGAGCCGCACGCCGACGCCGAGCGCTACCGGCGTCTGCACGTCATCGTCGGCGACTCCAACATGTGCGAGACCACCACGCTGCTCAAGGTCGGCTCCGCCACGCTCGTGCTGGAGATGATCGAGGCGGGCGTCCAGTTCCGGGACTTCACCCTCGACAACCCGATCCGCGCCATCCGCGAGATCAGCCACGACCTCACCGGGCGCCGCACCGTGCGGCTGGCCGGCGGGCGCGAGGCCAGCGCCCTGGACATCCAGCGCGAGTACCACGCCCGGGCCGTCGAGCACCTGGCCGCCCGCGGCAGCGAGGACCCGGCGATGTCCCGGGTCGTCGAGCTGTGGGGCCGCACGCTCGACGCCGTCGAGTCGCAGAACCTGTCGCTGATCGACCGCGAGATCGACTGGGCGATCAAGCACCGGCTCGTCGAGCGCTACCGCGAGCGCAACAACCTCGACCTCGCCAGCGCCCGCGTCGCCCAGCTCGACCTGGCCTACCACGACATCCGCCGTGGCCGCGGCCTGTTCGACCTGCTGCAGCGCAAGGGGATGGTCGAGCGGGTCACCGACGACGGCGAGATCGAGGCGGCCAAGGACACCCCGCCCCAGAGCACGCGGGCCAAGCTGCGCGGCGACTTCATCGCCGCCGCCCAGGCCGCCGGGCGCGACTTCACCGTCGACTGGGTGCACCTCAAGCTCAACGACCAGGCCCAGCGCACCGTGCTGTGCAAGGACCCCTTCCGCTCCGTCGACGAGCGGGTGGAGCGGCTCATCGCGTCCCTGTAGGGCCTGCGGATCGGTGGTCGGGCGGGTGGGCCACTACCCCGCGTGCGCGGCCACGTGCCGGGCGAGGTGCTCGCCGGTGAACGACCCCTCCGCCCGCACGAGCTCCCGGGGCGGGCCCTCGAAGACCACCGAGCCGCCGGCGTCGCCGCCGTCCGGGCCGAGGTCGATGACCCAGTCCGCGTGCGCGATGACGTCGAGGTTGTGCTCGACGACGATCACCGAGCTGCCGCCGTCGACGAGCCGGTCGAGCAGCCCGAGCAGGTGCCCGCAGTCGGACATGTGCAGGCCGGTGGTCGGCTCGTCGAGCACGTAGACGTTGCCCTCCTCGTGCAGCCGGCCCGCCAGCTTGAGCCGCTGGCACTCCCCACCGGACAGCGTGGACAGCGGCTGGCCCAGCGTGAGGTACCCCAGGCCGACGTCGACGACGGCCGACAGCCGCCGGGTGATGTCCTTCGTCGTGAAGAACTCCAGGGCCTCCGCCGCGGTCATGTCGAGCGCGTCGGAGATCGACCTCCCGTCGATCGTCAGCGCCAGCACCTCCTCGGTGTAGCGCCGCCCGCCGCAGTCGGTGCAGGTGGAGCGCACGCCGTCGAGGTAGGCGAGGTCGGCGTAGACCGCGCCGAGCCCGTTGCAGGTGGGGCAGGCGCCCTCGCTGTTGAAGGAGAACAGCGCCGGCTTCGTGCCGGTGGCCTTGGCGAAGAGCTTGCGGATGGGGTCCATGACCCCGGTCCAGGTCGCCGGGGTGGAGCGGACCGACGTCGCGACGGGGGACTGGTCGACCACGATCGTCTCCGGGTGCTGGGGCACCAGCACCTCGCGGACCAGCGTGGACTTGCCCGACCCGGCCACGCCGGTGACGGCGACGAGCACCCCGAGCGGCACGTCGAGGTCGAAGCCGCGCAGGTTGTTCGCCGTCGCGCCGGTGACCCGCAGGTGCCCGGTCGGGGTGCGCGGCGCCTCCCGCGGCACGACCGGGCGGTGCAGGAACTCCCCGGTGAGCGTGCCGGAGTGCGCGAGCCCGGCGACGTCGCCCTGGTAGACGATCTCGCCGCCGAGCGTCCCCGCGCGCGGGCCCAGCTCGACGACGTGGTCGGCGGCGGTGATGACGTCGGTGTCGTGCTCGACGACGAGCACGGTGTTGCCCTTGTCCCGCAGCCGGTGCAGCAGCGCGTTCATCCGGCCGACGTCGCGCGGGTGCAGGCCGATCGTCGGCTCGTCGAAGACGTACATGCAGTCCACCAGCGACGAGCCGAGGTGGCGCACCATCTTGATCCGCTGGGACTCCCCGCCCGAGAGCGTGGAGGTCTCCCGGTCCAGAGTGAGGTAGCCCAGGCCCATGTCGATGAGCGCCCCGACCCGGGCCACCGCCTCGCCCACCAGGGGCGCGACGTCGCCGTCGGACAGGGTCGGGAGCACGCCGTGCAGGTCCACCAGCGGCAGCGCGCACAGCCCGGGCAGGGTGTGCCCGCCGACCGTCGCCGTGCGCTGCGGCTCGGCCAGCCGCGTGCCCCCGCAGTCGGGGCAGCGCACCTGCGTGGTGAACCGGGCGACGGTCTCCTTCTTGCGCTCCGAGGCGCCCTCGGCGTCGGCCTGGATGAACAGCCGGTTGAACTTGGCCTCGACGCCCTCCAGCTCCAGCTTCATCGTCTTGGTGCCCGCCCCGAACACGGCCACCTTCTCGTCGGAGCCCCAGAGCAGCAGCTGCCACTCCTCGTCGGTGTAGTCCTGCAGCGGCTTGTCGTTGTCGAACTTCCCGCTCTGGGCGTAGACGTGCCAGTACCAGCTGTCGACGGCCCAGTCCCGGTGCAGGATCGCGCCCCCGTTGAGCGACCTCGTCCGGTCGAACATCACCGCGTGGTCCAGCCTGATCTGCCGGCCGATCCCCGAGCAGCCCGGGCAGGCGCCGGCCGGGTCGTTGAACCCGAACACGTAGCCGGGGCCGACGTGCGGCGTGCTGCGGCGGGAGAACAGCAGCCGCAGCAGCGGGTTGATGTCGGTGACGGTGCCGAGCGTGGAGCGCGACCCGCCGCCCAGCCGCTTCTGGTCCACGACGATCGCGGTGGACAGGCCCTCGATGAGGTCGGCGTCGGGCTGGCCGAGCTTGGGCAGGAACCCGCGGACGAACGCCGAGAACGTCTCGTTGAGCTGGCGCTGCGCCTCCGCGGCGATCGTGTCGAAGACCAGCGAGGACTTCCCGGAGCCCGACACGCCGACGAACGCGGTGATCGCGCGCTTCGGGATGCGGACGGAGACGTCGCGCAGGTTGTTCTCCCGCGCCCCTGTGACGGTGATGAACTCGCTCATGCGTCCTTCTCTACGCGGAACACCGGACAGATCCCGACCGCTTCGGCCAGCGCCTCCGGCGTGACGTCGGCGACGACGCCCGCGTCGCGCATCATCCCGACCCCGTCCGGCGACACCTGCGGCCAGTCCCGCAGCACCGGCTCCGCGTCGGCCGGGGACAGCTCGACCAGCCGCACCCGCTCCTCGACGGCGCCGGTGACGAGCAGGGCGTGCCCGCCCGCCGCCCGGACGTTGCGGATCCAGTCCGCCGCCGGGAACCCGCCGAGCACGAACCGCTCGCCGGCCCGCTCGTGCACGGTCAGCGGCGTGGGCCGGGGCAGCCCGCTGCGGCGGCCGGCCACCACCAGCACCGGCAGCGGGTGGGGGAGGGACCCGGCCTCCTGCCGGCGCATCAGGTCGGCGTTGAGGTCCTTCAGCCACGGCGGTGGCCCGATCGTCGTGCGGGGGTCGGTCATCGGCGCGCCTCCGTGGCCTCAAATTTGAACAGGAGCTCGCCAGGGTGCCCGAGCCCGGTCCGGTATGCAAACTTGAATCGCCGGCCCGGGTCCGGCCGTTACTCCTTCAGCGACGGCCAGCTGCCGGGGCGCCCCGGCGACCCGGGCTCGCCCCCCATCGCGTAGGCCCCGGACTCCAGCCGCCCGATCAGGCCCGCCGTCCAGGCGATGCCGCCCTCCGCGGTGTCGCGCCACAGGCCGAACAGCTCGCTCCAGTGCGGCCGCTCGGCCTGCTCGTCGAGCCGGCCCTGCGCCTTGTCGCGGATCTCCTCCAGCGCGGCGAGCCGCTCGCGCAGCAGCCGCACCGCCTCGTCGCGGGACAGCGCGGGGAGCATCGTCAGCGCGGCCCCCAGCTGGTCGGGCCGACTGTGCGGGCGGCGCACGGCCTCACGCAGCAGCGACCGGAACTCGGCCTCGCCGCGCTCGGTGATCTCGTAGTCCGTCCGGCCGGGCACGTCGAGGTGGTCGACGAGCGAGCCGGCGGCCGTCAGCGTGCGCAGGGCGTGGTAGATCGACCCCCACTTGACGTTCGCCCAGTCGCCCGCGCCCCAGGACAGCAGGTCGGTGCCGATGCGGTAGCCGTGGGTGCGCCCGTAGCCCCGCACGACGCCCAGGACGAGCAGGCGCGTGGCGGACATGGGGGCAGCCTAGCGCCGTCACCCGATCGATCCGGTTGCACGACGCAACCGGATCGGCGGGGGAGACGTCCTTGAGGGCAGGACCGGAGATCGGGGGATCGCATGACGAGGACGGGACGGATCGCGTCCGCACTGGTGCTCGGCGCCCTGGTGGCGGGGCTGGCCGGCTGCGCGGGCGACGGGTCGGGCGGACCGCTGATCGGGCCGCCGCCGACGGCCGCCGCCGGGACCGCACCGCCCGCCACGGCGCAGGGCAGCGCACCACCGACCGAGGAGCCCGCGGGCCCGGGCCCCACCGACGACCTGCCGCGGTGCACGACCGGGCAGCTCACCGGGTCCTTCACCGACGGCGAGGGCGCGGCGGGGTCGGTGTACCGCACGCTCGTGCTGACCAACACCGGCGACCGGACCTGCGAGCTCACCGGGTTCCCCGGCGTGTCGTACGTGACCGGCGACCAGGGGCGGCAGGTCGGCCCCGCCGCCGCGATGGCGGGGGAGCGGGGTGGCCCGGTGCGGCTGGACGCCGGCGGCGCGGCGGGGGCGCAGGTGCGGTTCGTCGACGTCGGGAACTACGACGCGGGCGCCTGCGTGCCGACGCCGGTGCGGGGCGTGCGGGTGTACCCGCCCGGCGACACCGCCGCGCTCTTCGTGCCGCTGGAGACGACCGGCTGCGCGGGCACCCCGCCCGGCGACCAGCTCACCGTGGCGACGCTCACCGCGCGGTGACGCCGGGGTGCGGTCACGGGTGCAGCACCGCCCCGCGCAGCACCTTGTGGACGGCGTTGCGCGGGCCGTGCACCGCCAGCCCGACGAGGTCGAGCGCGTCGCGGCCCACCGCCCGCACCACGGCCCGGTTGGCCTCGTCGTCGCCGGTGGCGAACATGTCCGCGGTGTACACGGCCTCCGGCATGCCGCGCCCGACCGCCCGGGCGTGCGCCGCGGCGAGCACCTCCTTCGTGCCGGTGAACACCAGCACGGGCTGGCGGAACGTCGGCGTGTAGAGGGTGCCGTCGGCGTCGAGGTAGGGCTCGCCGAGCAGCGCGGGGTTGCTCGCGATGCCGCCGGCCAGGAAGGCCGTCACGTTCAGCTCCTGCCAGGGCTCCAGGTCGTCGCGGAGCAGGACCGCGATCTTCGTGTCGAATCGCACGTCAGGCAGCGTCGTCCCGCGGGGCGCGCCGGGTCTTGTACGTTCCTGACATGCCCACCCGCTCCTGGGCGCCGCCGGTGCCCGGGATCACCGAGGTCTTCCACGCGCGGTTCACCGACCACGCGTACCCGCCGCACGCGCACGAGACCTGGACGCTGCTCGTGGTCGACGACGGGGCGATCCGCTACGACCTGCACCGCCACGAGCACGGCGCCCTGCGGCCGGGGATCACGCTCCTGCCCCCGCACGTCGCGCACACCGGCCGCGCCGGCACCGCGTCGGGGTTCCGCAAGCGGGTGCTCTACCTCGACACCGACGTCCTGGACGCGGGGCTGGCCGGCGCCGCCGTCGCGCGCCCGACGATGGCCGACGACCTGCTCCGCCGCCGGGTCGACGCCCTGCACCGCGCACTCGACGAGCCGCTGGAGGCGGAGAGCAGGCTCGCCCTGGTCGCCGACCGGATCCGCCGCCACCTGCGCGCCCCCGCCCCCGACCCCGGCCCGGACGACCTGGCCGGGCGGCTGCGCGACCTGCTCGACGCCCACGTCGTCGACGGGCTGACCCTGCGCGCCGCCGCCGCGGTCCTGCACGCGACGCCCGAGCACCTCGTGCGCACGTTCGCCCGCCGCTACGGCCTCCCGCCGCACCGCTGGGTCACCGGCAGGCGCGTCGAGCTGGCCCGCCGCAGGCTGCTCGCGGGGGAGCCGATCACGGACGTCGCCACGGCCGTGGGCTTCCACGACCAGGCCCACCTGCACCGGCACTTCACGCGGCTGGTGGGCACCACGCCGGGCCGGTTCCGCGGCTGACACGCGGGGGTGACCGTCGGGGTGGGGTGCCACGATGCGCCCGTGCACCGGTTCCTCGACACCTTCGGCGGCGGCGTGCTGGACGAGAGCGTCTGGACGCCGGCCTACCTCCCGGCCTGGAGCTCGGCCGCGCAGGCCGCCGCGGCGTACACGGTCGAGGCCGACGGCCTGCACCTGACGATCCCGCCCGACCACCCATTGTGGTGCCCCGACACCCACCGGCCGCCGCTGCGGGTGTCGGCCGTGCAGTCGGGCAACGGGTCGGGCCCGGTCGGCAGCACCCGCGGCCAGCAGCCCTTCCGCGAGGGCCTCGTCGTCCGGGAGGAGCAGGCGCCGCGGTGGGGCTTCACCCCGCGGTACGGCCGCGTCGAGGTGCGGTGCCGGGCGCGGATCGGGCCGCGGTCGATGTTCTCGGCGTGGATGGTCGGCCTGGAGGACCGCCCCGAGCGCAGCGGTGAGATCTGCCTGGTCGAGGTGTTCGGCGACGCCGTGGAGGGCGACACCGTGCGGTTCGGCTGCGGCATCCACCCGTTCCGCGACCCGGCGCTGCGCGAGGAGTTCCGGGCCGAGCCGCGCGTGCTCGACGTCGCCGCGGCGCACACCTACGCCGTCGAGTGGCGGCCGGGCGGGGTGGAGTTCCTCGTCGACGGCGAGCACGTCCGGTCCGTCGCCCAGGCCCCCGACTACCCGATGCAGCTGATGATCGGGCTGTTCGACTTCCCCGGCCGCGGGCCTGCGGAGCCGGTTCCCGAGCTGGTCGTGGAGCGGGTGGAGGGCACCACACCGCAGCGGCCATGATGGGCCGGTGACCTACCTCGCCGACGACGCCCGTTACGACGACGCCACGTTCCGCCGGTGCGGCCGCAGCGGGCTGCTGCTGCCCGCCGTCTCGCTGGGGCTGTGGCACAACTTCGGCGACGACCGCCCGCTCGACACGCAGCGCGCGATCCTGCGCCGGGCCTTCGACCGCGGCGTCACCCACATCGACCTCGCCAACAACTACGGGCCGCCCTACGGCAGCGCCGAGCGCAACTTCGGCACGATCTACGCCCAGGACTTCCGCCCGTACCGCGACGAGCTGATCCTCTCGACCAAGGCCGGCTACGACATGTGGCCCGGCCCGTACGGCCAGGGCGGCGGGTCGCGGAAGTACCTGCTCGCGAGCCTCGACCAGTCGCTGGCCCGCATGGGCGTCGACCACGTCGACATCTTCTACAGCCACCGCTTCGACCCCGACACCCCGCTCGAGGAGACGATGGGCGCGCTCGACGCGGCCGTCCGCGCGGGCAAGGCGCTCTACGTCGGCATCTCCTCGTACTCGGGGGAGCGGACCCGCGAGGCGGTCGCGATCCTGCGCGACCTCGGCACGCCGCTGCTCATCCACCAGCCCTCCTACTCGATGCTCAACCGCTGGATCGAGGAGGACCTGCTCGACGTGCTGGGGGAGACCGGCGTCGGCTGCATCGCGTTCTCCCCGCTGGCGCAGGGGATGCTCACGGGCAAGTACCTCGGCGGCGACATCCCCGCGGACTCCCGCGCCGCGCAGGAGAAGTTCCTGACCTCCGACATGCTCACCGAGCAGACGCTGACCCACCTGCGCGCGCTCGACGGCATCGCGAAGGCGCGCGGCCAGTCGCTCAACCAGCTCGCGCTCGCGTGGGCGCTGCGCGACCCGCGGGTGACCTCGGTGCTGATCGGGGCGAGCAGCGTCGCCCAGCTCGACGACAACCTCAACGCGCTCGACAACCTGTCCTTCACCGGTGAGGAGCTCGCCGCGATCGACGAGCACGCCGTCGAGGGCGGGATCAACATCTGGTCCACGAGCAGCGCCGGCTGAGTCAGTCCCCGGGGGCGCCGACCATCCGCAGGGCCAGGTCCGCGTAGACCTCGCCCATCGTCGCGGGCGGGTCGGCGCCGTCGAGCCGGTACCACCGCACCAGGTCGATCCCGAGCGACATCACCGCGCGCACGGCCCGGTTGACGTCGGGCACGTCGAACACCCCCGCGCGGGCGCCCCGCTCCACCGCCGCGCGCATGACGTCGGTGAACTCCTGGCGCAGCTCCAGGACGGTCGCGAGGTGCTCGGGCTCCAGGGCGGCGAGCTCGTACTGGCAGACCCGGGCCAGCGTGTGGTGGCGGGCGTGCCAGGTGACCAGGGCGACGACGAGCCTGCGCAGGTGGGCCCGGCTGTCCCCGTCGTCGGGCTGCGCGCGCAGCGCGTCGAGCGCCCGGCGGTGGCCCGTGCGCGCGATCTCGAACAGCACCGCCTCCTTCGAGGGGAAGTGCACGTAGAGCGCGCCGGGGCTGAGCCCGACCGCCGCGGTGATGTCGCGCGTCGTCGTGGCGTGAAAGCCGGTACGGGCGAAGCACAGCACGGCCGAGTCGAGCAGCGCGACGCGGGAGGCCGAGCCGTCCCAGAATCCCGGCCCGGCCGCGCCCTCGCCGTGCGGTGCGGACGTCACCTCGACCCTCCCGTCCTGACGGCGCCGGTTGACACGATCTCGCTTCGAGGTAACTATGCGCTCAGTCACTGCACGCGACAAGGTGGTCGGGCGCACGGGCCCGCGACCACCCCCGACGGAGGGCGGAACCGCGATGACCCGGGAGCTGACGGTCGTGCTGGAGGGCTACTCCTTCCTCGAGTGCCCGCGCTGGCACGAGGGGCGGCTGTGGGTCTCGGACTTCTACACCGAGCAGGTGGTGGCCACCGACGGCCGGGGCGGCACGGAGGTGATGGCCGCGGTGCCGGGCCAGCCCTCCGGGCTGGGGTTCCTGCCCGACGGTCGGGCGCTGATCGTGTCGATGCGCGACCACCGCCTCCTGGTCCGCGCCGCCGACGGCACGCTCACCGAGCACGCCGACCTGTCCGCCGCGGTGCCGGCCGTGCTCAACGACATGCTCGTGGACGGGCGCGGCCGCGCCTACGTCGGCAACTTCGGCTTCGACCTGATGGGCGGGGAGGCGATCCGCAGCACGACGCTCACCCGGGTGGACCCGGACGGCACGGTGAGCACCGCGGCCGACGGTCTGGCCTTCCCCAACGGCATGGTGCTCCTGCCCGGCGGCGTGCTGGTCGTCGCGGAGACCTTCGGGGCCCGGCTGACGGCGTTCGACGTCGCGGCGGACGGGAGCCTGTCCGGCCGGCGGGAGTGGGCGCGGTTCGGCGACGCGCCGGACACCGAGGACGTCGACGAGGCCGTCGCGGGGCTCGCCGTCGCCCCCGACGGCATCTGCGCGGACGCGGAGGGTGCCGTCTGGGTCGCCGACGCCCTGCACGGCCGGGTCCTGCGGGTGCGCGAGGGTGGCGAGATCGCCGAGGAGATCCCGACCGGCACCGGCGTCTTCGCGTGCATGCTCGGCGGCGACGACGGCCGCACCCTGTTCCTCTGCACGGCGCCCTCCTTCGCCGAGCACGAGCGCCGCGCCGCCCGCGAGGCCCGGCTGCTCGCGACCCGGGTCGACGTCCCGCACGGCGGGCTGCCCTGAGGTCGACGCGACCGGACCCGGACCGACGAGCTGGAGGAACCCGATGGACGTGTCCTGCGCCTTCCCGACCGCACTGAGCTCACCCGACGACATCGCGCTGGCCGAGCGCCTGGGCTACGACCGGGCCTGGGTCTACGACACCCCGCAGCAGAGCCCGGACGTGTGGATGACCCTGGCGCTGGCCGCCGAGCGCACCGAGCGGATCGGGCTGGGCCCGGGCGTGCTGGTGCCCAGCCTGCGCCACCCCATGGTCAACGCCGCGGCGACGGCCACCCTGGCGGCGCTCGCCCCCGGCCGTACCGCCGTCTCCTTCGGCACCGGGTTCACCGGCCGCCGCGCGATGGGCTACCGCGCGATCACCTGGGCCTACATGGAGTCCTACATCCGGGCGTTCCGCGCGCTGCTGCGCGGCGAGGTCGTGGAGTGGGAGGGCGCGCAGATGCAGATGCTGCACCCCGACGGGCACGCCCCGGCCCGGCCCGTCGACGTCCCGGTGCTGATCGGGGCGCTGGGGCCCAAGGGCCACGAGGTCGCGAAGGAGCTGGGGGACGGGCTCTACGCGACGCTGCAGGTGCCGGAGTTCCTGCGCGAGTACTCCTGGGTGCCGTTCCTGGCCTGGGGCACCGTGCTCGACGACGACGAGCCGACGGACTCCGAGCGGGTGCGGGCCGCGGGCGGGCCCGGCTGGGCACTGGCCTACCACGGCGCCTACGAGTTCGGCGGCCCGGACGCCGTGCGCGACCTGCCCGGGGGAGCGGAATGGCTGGCGGTCGTGGAGCGGTCTCCCGCCGACCGGCGCCACCTCACCGTGCACTCCGGGCACTGCGTCACGATCAACGAGGCCGACCGCGCGGCCTGGGACGCCGGCGGGCACGCCCTGCTGCGGGAGGCGACGATCAGCGGCACCCCCGGCGAGGTCCGCGGCCGGGTCGACGAGCTCGCCGCCCACGGGGTCACGGAGATCGTCTTCCAGCCCTGCGGGCCCGACACGCACCGCGAGCTCGAGCGCTTCCGGGAGGCCGTGGGCTGAGCGGTTCCGCGGAACCGCGCGCCGCCCTGACGACGGGGGCCGCGCGCGGCATGATCGTCGCCATGACGCCGATCCCGCTCGTTCCGCACCCGGACGGCTCGTTCCGGGCCACCGCCATGGTCGAGGCCGGCCGGTCCTCGGCCGTCGTCGCCCGGGCCTGGGTGACGTTCGGGTCCACCTGGGGAGCCAGCCACGTGCTGATCACCGCGCTCGACGACCAGGGCCGCGTCATGCACCGCGGTGTGCTGGAGGCCGACGTCCCGAACAACCGGCGGGTCGTGCTCGAGGTGCCGTCGGGCGTGGTGATGGTGACCGTCGAGGGGCGGACCGACCCGGGGGCGATCCCGGCCGCGGCGGTGTCGGAGCTGCTGCGCGACGACTGACCGCCGCGGGCCGCTGGCGCCGCGGGGTATGACGGATCTAGGCTGATGGTATGACCGCAGAGCGGGTGACGGTGAGCCTGCCACCGGAGATCCTCCGAGAGGCCAAGGAGCGGGTTGCCGCCGGAGCGGCCGACAGCTTGTCCGCGTTCGTGGCCGGCGCCCTGCAGGAGACGATGTCGCGTGCACGGGCGCTGGCCGAGCTCGAGCGGGTCGGCCGCCGCCCACCGGCCGAAGCGCTGGCCGCGGTCCGCCGTGACCTGGGTCTCGACCCGTCCACCGACGTGGCCACCCGAGCCGGCGCGTGATCGGAGGACGGGTCCTCGACGCGTCCGCGATCATCGCCTTCGCCGACGGCTCCTCGATCTACGCCGCCGCCCTGGTCTGGACCGCAGTGGAGGAGGGTCTCGTCCTGGTGGTCCCGTCCACGGCGATCGCCGCGGCGTGGGCCCACCTGTCGGAGAAGGACCATCCCGTGCTCGACGTACTGCTGCAGCTGCCGGTGACCGTCGTCGACGCCCTCGACCAGTCCCGGGCCCGGGACGTCGGCGCCCTCGGCGGGGACACCCTCGACGCGCATGCGCTGCTCTGCGCGGCTCACCGTGGCTGGCCGCTCGTCACCGCCGACGCCGCCCGCTACCAGGGGCGGCCGTCGGCCGGCGTCCAGATCGAACCGCTGCCCAGAACCTGATCGCCGCCCGACAAGGCCCGTCCTCCGGGGAGGCCCGCCGACCGGTAACTGTCATAACCTCGATTATCGGATGTTGGGGAGGCGAGGTCAGGCGCCCCGGCCGGTGCGGGCCTGGAGCTCGTCGATGAGCTTCGACGCGTCGGCCTTCGACATCTCCTCGGGCGCGTCCTCGCCGGCCTCCTGGGCCAGCGTCTGCAGGTAGGACTTCTGCGCACCGGTCATCGGCTCGTCGCCGGTGGTCCAGTCGTCGGGGTCCTTGTCGGCGGTGCGCTTGTCCTGCTCGGTGGTGGCACGTTCGTCGGTCATGGCATCGAACGTATCTTCGATCCCGCTCCTCCGCAGCGCGAGCCGCCGCGGCCCGCCGTTATGACAGCGTCGGCACCGTGCCGGGCGCCCCCGGGAGAACCACGGGGGCGGTCCCCGGGACGATCACTAGGCTGATCCACGTGCAACGACTCCAGCCCGGCGATCCCGAGGTCGTCGGCCGCTACCGGCTGCAGGGACGGCTGGGCGAGGGTGGCATGGGGCGGGTGTACCTCGGGCGCACGCCGGAGGGCCAGCAGGCGGCGATCAAGGTGATCCGCGACGACCTCGCGGGCGACACCGGGTTCCGGCAGCGGTTCCGCCGCGAGGTGTCGGCGGCGGTGTCCGTGGCCGGGCTGTTCACCGCGCGGGTGCTCGACGCCGACCCGGACGCCGACCCGCCGTGGCTCGCCACCCAGTACGTCGCCGGGCCGTCGCTGCGCGAGCTCGTGCTGCGCCAGGGGCCGCTGGACGAGCCGTCGCAGCTGCGGCTGGCGCTCGGCCTGGCCGAGGCGCTGAGCGCGATCCACGCCGCGGGCCTGGTGCACCGCGACCTCAAGCCCGCCAACGTGCTGCTCGCCGCCGACGGCGCCCGCGTGATCGACTTCGGGATCGCGCACGCGCCCGGCGCGGCCGCACTGACCGGCACCGGCGAGATGATCGGGACCCCCGAGTACATGTCACCCGAGCAGGTGAACGGGCACGGGGCGCCCGGACCGGCGAGCGACGTGTTCGCCATGGGCGGCACGCTCTGCTTCGCCGCCACCGGCCGGGGACCGTTCGGCACCGGGCACGCGGCCGTGCTCTACCGGGTGCTGGAGGCCGAGCCGGACCTGCGCGGCATGCCGCCGTCGACGGCCGAGATCGCCCGGGTCTGCCTGGCCAAGGACCCCGCGCGGCGGCCGACGGCACCGCAGCTGGCGGCCTGGCTGCGCGCCGGGGGCGCCCCGACCCGCACGCTCGGCGTGCCGCCGCCCACCCGCCCGCGGCGGCACCGGGCCGTGCTCGTCGCCGGGCTGGCGGCGGGCGCGCTGCTGCTGGGCGGGGGCACCGCCCTCGGGGTCGCGGCCGCCAACGGCGCGTTCGCCGGGCCGGGCCCCACTCCCCCGACCACCGGGCCGACGACCCCGCCCGCCACCAGTACGCCGGCGTCCACGATCGACCCGAACAGCGCCGAGGCCCGCTACGTCGACCGGCTCTGCGCGGCCGGGGCGCTGCTCGTCACGCTGGGCGACACGTCGGCGGCCCCGGTGGACTCGACCGACCCCGTCGTGCTCCGGCAGGAGTACCTGGCCACCACCAGCCGCACGATCGGCACGCTCGACGCGGCCCTGGCCGACTACCGGGTCCTGCGCGACGACGCCCCGACCCCGGAGGTGGAGGCCGGGTTCGCCTCCGTCATCGAGGAGTTCACCGCCGCCCGCGACGCGCTGGACGAGGGCCGCGCGATCGTCGAGGCGGCGGACCCGCTGACCCCCGAGGCCTACGGCGAGGGGGTCGACCGGTTCACCGACAGCACCCGCAACCTCGCCCTGGCCGCGCAGCTGGTCCCGCAGATCACGCTGCCCTCGTCGTACACGGCCGCGAGCGCGGTGGCGCCGAGCTGCCAGGACTGAGCCGGGGCCAGGGCCCCGGCCGCCGCAGGATCAGCCCGGGTTGGGCGGCTGGTCGACGAGCTGGGCGAGGTAGAGCTGCTCGCCGAGCTTGTCGATGAGCTCGAGGTTCGTCTCGATGTAGTCGATGTGGTGCTCCTCGTCGGCGAGGATCTCCTCGAACAGGTTGGCCGTGGTGTGGTCGCCCTTGTTCCGGCACATCGTGACGCCCGGCCGCAGCCGCTCGACCACGGCGTGCTCGATCG
Organism: Pseudonocardiales bacterium; assembly: GCA_026393175.1. Classification (GTDB taxonomy): domain Bacteria; phylum Actinomycetota; class Actinomycetes; order Mycobacteriales; family Pseudonocardiaceae; genus Pseudonocardia. The sequence goes on along the minus strand of JAPLAT010000324.1, from coordinate 1,478 downwards.
CGAGGTCCGACTCGAGCTGCTCGCGCACCGTCTGGCCGATCCGGAGGGTGCCCAGCCGCTGGTAGTTCGGCAGGCCCTCCAGGAACAGGATCCGGTCGGTGATCTTCTCCGCGTGCTTCATCTCGTCGATGGACTCGTCGCGGGTGTAGGCCGCGAGCTTCGTCAGGCCCCAGTTCTGCTGCATCTTCGCGTGCAGGAAGTACTGGTTGATCGCCGTGAGCTCGCTGGTGAGCTGCGCGTTCAGCAGCTCGATGATCTCGGGGTCGCCACGCATGCGCCGAACGCTAGCGGGCCGCCACGAACGGGTGGGACGAAGGATCGCCTGGGGTCGGGCGAGCCCGACCTATGCCGTGACCGGCAGCTCGGCCAGTGCGGACGGGGCGAGCGTGGCCGTGAGCAGTGTGTCGATGTGCTCGTGGCAGGAACCGCAGCCCGTGCCGGCGTCGGTGGCGTCGCCGACCTCCTCGACGGTGCGGGCGCCGCGGGCGATGCACGAGCGGATCTCGCGGTCGCAGACCGCGAAGCACATGCACACGTACATGAGGCGTCCCTTCACTCAGGTAAGGCTATGCTCGCATTCGATCACGGGGGTGTGCAAGGGGCCACTACGCTGAGGGCGTGCCGCTGCACGAGTACCGCCGCAAGCGCGACGCGGCGCGGACCCCGGAGCCCGTGCCCGACACCGACCCGGCGACGACGGGGCCGGGCACCCGCTTCGTCATCCAGGAGCACCACGCGCGGCGCCTGCACTGGGACGTGCGCCTGGAGCGCGACGGCGTGCTCGTGTCGTGGGCGGTGCCCAAGGGCCTCCCGCCCGACGACGAGACCGTCCGCCTCGCCGTCCGCACCGAGGACCACCCCCTGGAGTACCTGGACTTCCACGGCGAGATCCCGGCGGGCGAGTACGGCGGCGGGACGATGACGATCTGGGACACGGGCACCTACGAGACCGAGAAGTGGCACGGCCGCGAGGTCGCCGTCGTCTTCCACGGCGAGCGCGCGACGGGCCGCCACGTCTTCATCCGGACCGGGCGGGGGGAGAACGACTGGCTGCTGCGCCGCTCCGACCCCACCCCGCCCGGGCAGGAGCCGCTCCCCCACGACGCCCGCCCGATGCTCGCGACGCCGGGTCCGCTCCCCGGCGGCGACGACTGGTGGCTGCAGCCCGGGTTCGGCGGCCGGCGCGTGGTCGTGCGGGTGGAGGGCGGCCGCGCCCGGATCACCGACGCCGACGGCGAGGACCTCACCTCCTCGCTCCCGCGCCTGCGCGGGCTGGGCCCGTCGCTCTCGGCCACCCGCGCCCTGTTCGACGGCGAGCTCGCCCCCGGCACCGACGACCTGTGGATCGGTGACCTCCTGCACCTCGACGGGCGCGACGTCGCCCCGCTGCCCTTCCACGAGCGCCGCGCGCTGCTCGACGCACTCCCCCTGGCGGGCGCGCACTGGCGCCCGGCCCCGGTGTTCCCCGGGGCGGGCGC
>JAPLAT010000164.1 GCA_026393175.1 Pseudonocardiales bacterium | reverse complement strand
GCAGCCCGAGCAGGCGCCCCGCGCCCTCGGCCGCCCCCGGCGCGCCCCGCCCGACGCGCACGAGCAGGCCGTCGTCGTGCGGGAGCCCGGCGTCGCGCAGCGCGTCGCGGTGGGCGGCCGCGAACGCCTCGAGCACGCCGTCGGGCGGCCCCGCCGCGGCGACCGCGCCGATCCGCCGGTGGCCCAGGTGCAGCAGGTGGTCGACGGCGTGGCGCGCGGCGGCGTGCTCGTCGACCCGGACGCCCGGCTGCCCGCCCGTGCCGTCGGCCGCCACGACCGGCACCGCCATGAGCTCCAGCCGCGCGCGCTCCTGCTCGTCGAGCGCCGTGCCGAGCACCACCAGCGCGTCGACGCGGCGCCGGGCGGGCAGGTCGGCGAAGAACGCGGTGCGCGCCGCGGGATCCCCGACGCCGTAGAGCAGCAGGTCGACCCCGGCCCCGCGGAGCACCGGCTCGAGCCCCTCCAGCGCGGCGCCGCAGGACCACTGGGCGAGGTGCGGCACCACGACGCCGACCCGCCCCCGGGCCCCGCCGGCGAGCCGCGACGCCTCCGGCGAGGCGACGAAGTTCAGATCGTCGGCCGCCCGGCGCACGCGCACCCGCGTGGCCGGAGCGACGTGCGGGCGCCCGCCGAGCGCCCGCGACGCGGTGGCCGGGGAGACGCCGGCCCTCCGCGCGACGTCGGCCAGAGTGACGCTCATCCCACCATCGTAGGCCCACCGGAAGCGCTTTCATAACGTTTCTGCAGCCTTGACAGGGTATGCGGCGGTCGGTCAGAGTCGTTTCTGGAAGCGCTTTCACAGGGAGAGGTGGGTGGTCGATCCGTCCGGACCGTCTGCACCGCTCCAGTGAGCTGCGTCACCCGGGAGGAGTTATACCTCCGTCCCCGCACCGCCGCATCCGCTGACCGGTGGTACTAGCGGACCCGCACACCGCCCCGACTCGCCGAACCCGCCCTCCGCGTCCAGGCTTCCCACAGGTGGTCCGCGGTCGGTCGGTCGGCCCACGTGCCGAGCACCACCTGGAAGATCGACCGTTCGAATCGACGGAGGAGCAGCATGCGTCAACGACGACGGCGGCGCCTGGGCACCGCGGCGGCGGCCGCGCTCGTCCTGTGCGGCCTGGCCGGGTGCGGCACGGGAGACCCCGGCCCACCCACCCTGACCTGGTACACCAACCCCGACTCCGGCGGTCAGGAGGAGATCGCGGCCGCCTGCACCGCCGCAGCGAACGGTGCCTATGACATCAACGTCTCGGTGCTGCCACGCGAGTCCTCCGAGCAGCGCCAGCAGCTCGTCCGGCGTCTCGCCGCGGGCGACTCCTCCATCGACATCAAGAGTCTGGACCCGCCCTACATCCCGGAGTTCGCGCAGGCCGGGTTCCTCGCTCCCGTGCCTGCCGACCTCGCCGCGCGGGCCACCGACGGTGTCGCGCAGAGCGCGATCGAGGGTGCCACCTGGGACGGGCAGCTCGTCACGATCCCGTTCTGGGCCAACACGCAGCTGCTCTGGTACAAGAAATCGGTCGCCGAGGCGGCCGGCCTGGACATGAGCCAGCCGGTCACCTGGGACCAGCTCGTCGGCGCCGCGCAGTCGCAGGGCACGCAGATCGCCGCGCAGGGCCGGCGCGCCGAGTCGCTGGTGGTGTGGCTCAACGCGCTCATCGAGTCCGCGGGCGGCTCGGTGATCGCCGAGACCGCCGACCGCCCCGAGGACGTCCAGCTGGGGCTGGAGACGCCGGAGTCGGCCCGCGCGGCCGAGATCATGCGCGAGGTCGCCGACAGCGGCGCGGTCGGCCCCGCCTTCACCACCGCCGGCGAGGACGAGAGCGTCGCGTCGTTCGAGGCGGGCGACGCCTCCTTCATGGTCAACTGGCCGTTCGTCTGGCCGCGGGCCATCAGCGGCGTCGAGGGCGGCACGCTCGACCAGTCGGTCGTCGACGACTACGGCTGGGCGCTGTACCCGCAGGTGGAGCCGGGCACGCCGAGCGCCCCGCCCTACGGCGGCATCAACATCGGCGTCGGGGCGTTCAGCGAGGCCCCCGAGCTCGCGTACGCGGCCACCGAGTGCATCACCTCGGACGAGAACCAGGCCTACTACTTCGTCTCCAACGGCAACCCGGCCGCGAGCCTCGCCGTGTTCTCCGACCCCGAGGTGGTGGCCGAGTTCCCGATGGCCCCGGTGATCGCGCAGTCGCTGCAGCAGGCGGCCCCCCGCCCGCAGACGGCGTACTACAGCGAGGTCTCCGGCAGCCTCCAGCGTGTCTACCACCCGCCGACCGCCGTCACCCCGGGCGTCACCGGGCCCGCGGCCGCCGAGCTGATCCGCGCCGTCCTGTCCGGGGAGGAACTGCTGTGAGCACGACGACCCTGCCACCGACCGAGAAGGCCGCCCCGCGGCAGGCGCCCTCCGGGGGCGCGAGCGACCGGGTGCGGGCCGAGCGCAGGCTCGGCTGGATCCTCGCCGGGCCCGCGTTCGCGGTGATGCTGCTGGTCACCGCGTACCCGATCGTCCAGGCGGTCTACGACTCGCTGTTCTCCTACCGGCTCACCGACCCGGGCAACCGGGAGTTCGTCGGCCTGGGGAACTACTGGGTCGTGCTGACCGACGCCCTGTGGTGGCAGTCCTTCGGCGTCACCGTCCTCATCACCGTCATCACCGTGGCGGTGGAGCTGGTGCTGGGCTTCGCGCTCGCGCTGGTGATGCTCAAGGCGCTCAAGGGGCTGCGCCCGATCCTGCGGGCGGCGATCCTGCTGCCCTACGCGATCATCACGGTCGTCTCGGCGTTCGCCTGGCAGTTCGCGTTCGACCTGACCTCGGGCTTCGTGAACACCTGGTTCGCCTGGCTGCCCGGGGTGTCGGCCGACACCGACTGGTTCGGCGGCACCGGCACGTCGCTGTTCGTGATCTGCCTGGCCGAGATCTGGAAGACCACCCCGTTCATCTCGCTGCTGCTGCTCGCCGGGCTCGCGCAGGTGCCCGACGTGCTGCAGGAGGCCGCGCAGGTCGACGGCGCCACCTGGTGGCAGCGGATGCGCAAGGTGACCATCCCGAACATGAAGGCCGCGATCATGGTGGCCCTGCTGTTCCGCACGCTGGACGCGTTCCGCGTGTTCGACAGCATCTTCGTCATGACGGCCGGGGCCAACGGCACCGAGACGGTGTCGTTCCTGGCCTACCGGCAGACGATCGCCCGGCTGGAGATCGGGCTGGGCTCGGCGGTCTCGGTGCTGCTGTTCCTCTCGGTCGTGCTCATCGCGTTCGGGTTCATCAAGGGGTTCAAGGTCGACCTGGCCCAGGCCCGGGGGGAGAAGTAGATGTCCACACGCGAACGCAACTGGTGGATCGTCGCCGGCATCGGGATCATCCTGTACGCGCTCTTCCCGATCGCCTGGATCGTCTCGCTGTCGTTCAAGGCGCCCGCCGACATCTCCAACGGCCAGTTCCTCCCGACCGTGTTCACCTGGGAGAACTACGCGCTCATCCTCACCGGTGACGCGAGCGAGCTGTTCCTGCCCGCGCTGCTCAACTCGTTCGGCATCTGCCTGATCGCCACGTTCCTGTCCTGCCTGCTGGCGATGTTCGCGGCCTACGCGATCGCCCGGCTGGA
>JAPLAT010000178.1 GCA_026393175.1 Pseudonocardiales bacterium | reverse complement strand
GGCGCCCCGCCGCGGGCGGGTGCGGCGCCGAGGGCCCGGTGGCCTCGTCGCCGCGACCGCGGTCGGGGGGACCGTCGGGCGCCGCCCCGTCGGGGCGGGGGCCGCCGTGCCGTGCGCCTGGGTCTCGGGCGCCTGGGTCTCGGGGGCCCGCGTCTCGGGGGCCCGCGTCCGGGGCGCCCGCGTGCGGAGGGCCGGGCGGCCGCGGGGGCCGTCCGGTCGGGGGTGGTCCCGCGGGCGGGGGCACGGGACGGCGCTGCGGGCCGTCCGGGGGTGCTACGGGGACTCCGGGCGTCGCAGCGGGGCCGTCGGGTCGGTCGGCCGCCCGGTCGGTGTCCCGGTCGGCGGCACGCCTGCCGCGGAAGCCGGCGCCGACGGGCCGCGTGGGCTCGGGCCAGTGGGGTGGCCAGGCCGGATCGGTCCGCTCGACGGCGGGGGAAGCCGGACCGGGACCGTCGTCAGCAGGCTCTCCGGACCCGCCTGCGGGGACGGGGAGGGTGTCGTCGGCGGCCTGCCCGTCGCCGGGTCCCCCGTCGCCCGGTCCGGTTCCGCCCGGACCCGACGCAGGATCCGGCGTCCCGCCAGCACCACGAGCAGCACCCCCGCGGTCCCCGTCAGCCACAGGGTGATGGTGCCGTAGGCGGTGGAGCGCACCTGCAACCGGCTCGGCGGGCCGAGCCGGCCGCCGTCCTGGGTGAGGACGGCGGCGTCGACCGTGAACACGCCCGAGCGCAGCACCTCCGCACTCGTCTGGATCTGCCGCCTGCCCAGCGGGGGCACCTCGACCACCGGGATGGGTGCGACCCGCAGCCCGGACGTGCTGGCCAGCTCCACCCGGACCCGCATCGTCACCGGCAGCCCGTTGGCCACGGTGAGCAGCAGCGGCGAGTCCGAGGTGCCGAGCGAGAACGGGCTCGGCGGCTCCAGCACCGAGACCGACGCCCGGATGTCGGCGACCCGCTGGGCGGCCGCCGCCGCCGCGGCCGCCGCGAGGTCGGGCTCGTCGCGCCATGCCGCCGACGTCGCCCGCAGGGTGCCCAGGCGCAGCGCGGGGAACAGGTCGTCGGGGTCGACGCCCTGCTCGTCGTCGACGGCGGAGGAGCGCAGGTCGTCGAGGTCCCCGAGCACGGTCCGGACCGAGGCGACGGCGGTGGGGGCCACCTCGGCGGCCCCGGCGTCGAGCGGGTAGACCAGCGAGCGCACCCGCGCCTGCTCCGCCGCCCCGCCGGCCACGGTGCCCTCGAGGTCGCGCGGGGTCAGCAGGCCGGTGCCGACCAGCGCGTCGACGCCCTCGAGCAGCGCGGTCGCCGCCGCGGCGTCGACGTCCCACCGGTGCGGCGGGGTGACCAGGAGCGGTCCCGTGCCCGCCGCGGCGCGGAAGGCGAGGGCGCCCAGGAGGTCCTGCGTGGCGAGCGGTCCGGTGGCCGGCCGCGCCGTGGCCGCCGTGCCGGCCGGGCGCGCCTCCTCCGCGTCGATCCCCGCCCCGGCCGCGGCGGCGAGCAGGGGGTCGGCGAGCACGGCCGAGGGACCGTCGTCGCCCGTGGCGAGCGGCACGACGCCCCCGGGGTCGGCCCGGGCCGGGAGGTCCACGCCGTCGGCCGACAGCACCACCGACCGGACCCCGGCCGTGCCGAGCGCGCCCAGGGTCGCCTCGTCGAGCAGCCCGTCGGCAGGCCACGCCGTGCCCGGCAGCACCGGCGTGCCGAGCAGCCCCGCGACGACGCCCCGGCCGGCGTCGACGGCCTCGACCAGCGGCCCGGTCAGGCCGCCGCGGGTGAGCGCGACGAGGTCGGCGTCGGCGAAGGGCAGCGCCAGCACGCACCGGCCGGAGACGGCGGCGGCCAGCGCGTCCAGCCAGGCGCCCGCGGCCGCGGCCCCCGTGCCGGGCACCCGGGTGCCGTCGGGGCCGACGACCTCGTAGCCGCCGCGCATGGCGTCCGCGGTCTGGACCAGGTCGGGGTCCACGGCCACGCAGGCCGCGTCCCGCGCGGTGGCGGGCGCCCCGGCCAGCGCGGTGACCAGCCCGCCGAGCCTGCCGTCGGGGGCGAACGACGCCGCCAGGTCGTCGTCGGTGAGCAGGACGGGCTCGCCGGGCACCGTCGTGAGCCGCCGCGGCTGGTCCGCGACCGGGTAGAGCAGCGTCACCGGGACGGGGACGCCGTCCGGGGCGGGCACGGGCTCCGAGCCGTCGGGTCCCGCGGGCAGCCCGGTCACCGGCAGCAGCAGGCGGACGGCGGCGAGCCGGGCCCGGTCGCCGTCGCCCGGCACGCCGTTGACGTTGACCAGCAGCTCGTAGACGCCGGTGCCGCTCAGCGCCAGCCCGGTCTCCGGCGCGCCGCGCAGCGGCACGGTCAGCCGCACCGGGGCCTGCTCGCCGGGCGCGAGCACGTCGGGCAGCTCCTGGAACTGCGGCGCGATGGCGTCGGTGGGCGCGTCGCCGCCGAGCGCGTCGCGGACGGCGCCCTCGGTGCGCAGCGGCTCCCCGCGCTGCAGGCGCACGCCGAGCCCCGAGACGGGGACCTCGCCGTCGTTGGTCAGCGTGCCCGTGACCGTCAGCACGCTCGGCCCCGCCGCGGTGACGACCTGCGGGGCCAGGCCGGCGAGGTCGAGCCGCAGCCCGCCCGCGCCGTCCGGGGCGGGTTCGGCGGCCGGGGAGGCGCCCGTCAGCGGGCCGAGCAGCAGCAGCACCACGACCGCGACGACCGCCGCGACGCGGGTCACGGCACGTCCCCGGGCGCCATCGGCGCCGGGCGCACCGTCACGCCGGGTCCTGCAGCAGCTCGGTCGCCCGCCGGATGAGGCGTCGCTCGTCGGCGTAGGCCAGGCGGCCCTCGAGCTCGGCGAGCGGCACCCAGGCGACCTCGGACACCTCGACGTCGGTGTCGGACAGCTCACCGCCCCGCGCGCGGAGCAGGAAGTGGTGCACGGTCTTGTGCACGCGGCGGTCCTCCGCCACGAACCAGAAGTCGATGGTGCCCAGGGGTGCGACCACCGTGCCGATGATCCCGGTCTCCTCCTCCACCTCGCGCACGGCCGCCTGCTCGGCGGTCTCCCCGGCCTCGATGTGGCCCTTGGGCAGGGACCACAGCAGCCTGCCGCGGCGGTCGAGCCGGCCGATCACCGCGGCGGCGCCCGTCGCGTGGTCGACGACGAGGCCCCCGGCGGAGGTCTCGTCGACGGTGCGCAGGCGGCGCCGTCGATCGGGCCTGCGCTCGGTGGAGCCACCCGCGCGGCGCCCTCCCGAGCGGCCGCGGGATGTGGACATGCCGCGATGGTAACGAGACTGTCGCGGCGACACCGGTATGCCGGTGGAGCCCGCGCGCCGGACGCCTACACTGGCCCGTCGTGTCCGCCCCGCCCGCCGATCTCGTCCGTTCGCAGCAGAATGCGCTCGTGGACCTCGTCGCGATACCCCCGGTGGCCGAGGAGCTCGCCGCGCGGTTCGAGGCGGCGGGCCACCGGCTGTACCTCGTGGGCGGATGGGTCCGCGACGCGCTGCTCGACCGCTCGTCCGACGGGGACGCGGACTTCACCACCGACGCCCGGCCCGAGGCCGTGCTGGCGCTGCTCGAGGGCTGGGCCGACACCGTGTGGGACACCGGGATCGCGTTCGGCACCGTCGGCGCGCGCCGCCACGGCGTCACCGTGGAGATCACGACGTTCCGCGCCGACGCCTACGACCGCGTCAGCCGCAACCCGGTCGTGCGGTTCGGCGAGACGATCGCCGAGGACCTCGTCCGCCGCGACTTCTCGGTCAACGCGATGGCCGTCGAGCTGACCGGGGAGCGGTCCTTCGTCGACCCGCACGGCGGGCTGGCCGCCCTGCACGCCGGCGTGCTGGACACGCCCGCGTCCCCGGAGGAGTCCTTCGCCGACGACCCGCTGCGGATGCTGCGCGCCGCCCGCTTCGTCGGCCAGCTCGGGCTCACCCCCGCCCCCCGCGTCGTCGCGGCCATGACGGCGATGGCGGGCGAGCTGGCCCGGATCACCCGCGAGCGCGTGCAGGCCGAGCTCACCAAGCTCGTGCTCGGCGCGTACCCGCGGCGCGGCATCGAGCTGCTCGTCGACACCGGGCTGGCCGAGTTCGTGCTCCCCGAGGTGCCCGCCATGCGGCTGGCCGTCGACGAGCACATGCAGCACAAGGACGTCTACACGCACTCGCTGGTCGTCATGGAGCAGGCGATCGAGCGGGAGACCGACGGTCCCGACCTCGTCCTGCGCCTCGCGGCGCTGCTGCACGACATCGGCAAGCCCGACACCCGCCGCAAGGAGGCCGACGGCCGGGTCAGCTTCCACCACCACGAGGTCGTCGGCGCGAAGATGACGCGGCGCAGGCTGCGGGAGCTGCGCTACCCGAAGTCGGTGGTCGACGAGGTGTCCCAGCTGGTGTTCCTGCACCTGCGCTTCCACGGCTACTCCGGCGGGGAGTGGACCGACTCCGCCGTGCGCCGCTACGTCACCGACGCGGGCCCGCTGCTCGACCGGCTGCACAAGCTGGTGCGCAGCGACTGCACCACCCGCAACAAGCGCCGCGCCGCCGCCCTGCAGCGCAGCTACGACGGCCTGGAGGCCCGGATCGCGGCCCTGCGCGAGCAGGAGGAGCTCGACGCCATCCGCCCCGACCTGGACGGCAACGCGATCATGGAGATCCTCGGCATCCCGGCCGGGCCGCGGGTGGGGAAGGCCTACAAGCACCTGCTCGCCCTGCGCATGGAGCGGGGGCCGCTGAGCCGCGAGGAGGCCGAGGCCGAGCTCCGGCGCTGGGCCGCGGAGACCGACGCCTGACGCCGCTCAGCCCGCTCCGGGCCCGCTCCGGTGGGTCCGCACCGCGCGCCCCGGGCGGCGGCGCAGCTGCGCGTCGTGGGCCAGCAGGCCGACCAGGTAGAGCCCGGCCGCCCCGGCCAGCAGCCACGGCGCGTTCCCGTCCGGCGGGCTGAGCAGCGCCGTGGCCGTGACGGCGAGGACGTAGCCGACGTTGAACACGATGTCGTAGAGCGCAAACACCCGGCCGAGCACGCCGTCGCCCGCGTCGGCCTGCACGGCGGCGTCGGTGCACAGCTTCACCACCTGCCCGGCCAGCCCGATCACGAACGCGGCCGCCAGCACCGCCGGCAGGCTCAGCAGCGCGGCCAGCCCCAGCTGCGCCGCCCCGGCGACGACGAGCGCGATCCGGACCGTCCGCGGCCGCCCCCACCGCCGCACCAGCCACGGGGTGACGAGCGCGGCGCAGCCCAGCCCGGCCGCGGCGAGCACGACCGTGGCGCCGACGCCGCCGAACCCGGCCAGCGGGCCCGCGTCGACGAAGACGTAGCGGAACAGCAGCAGCGTCACCAGCGTCGAGACGCCGAAGGCCAGCCGGTGCGCGGCGAGGGCGAGGAACGTCGCCGCGACGGGCGGGGCCGCGGCGGCCGCGCGGGCGCCGTCGGCGAGCCCGTGCAGGACGGCGGTGCCGGTCGGGATGATCGGGGCGCCGTCCGGGTCGGCGCCCTCCGGGGCGTCCGCGTCCGGGCCGAGGGCACCGCGGCGGAACCCGACGGCGAGCAGCCCGGCGAGCAGCGGACCGGCGGCCGCGACGGCCGTGGTGACCCCCGAGCCCGCGTCCCCCGCCCCGACCAGCGTGTTCAGCGCGACCGCCGTGGCCGCGCCCAGCGCGGTGCACGCCGACCCCGCCGTCACCGCCAGGGCGTTGGCCTCGACCAGGTGCTCGCGGGCGACCACGTGCGGCAGCGCCGTGGACAGCCCGGCCAGCACGAAGCGGCTCACCCCGGTGACGGCCAGCGCGACGGCGTAGAGCGGCGGCCCGGCCACCCCCGCCGCGACGACCCCCGCCACCCCGAGCACGAGCCCGGCCCGCGCGAGGTTCGCTGTGACGAGCACCCGCCTGCGGTCCCAGCGGTCCAGCAGCGCCCCGGCGAACGGGCCGACCAGCGAGTACGGCAGCAGCAGGACGGCCAGCCCGGCCGCCACGGCGAGCGGGTCGGCCTGGCGCTCGGGGTTGAACAGCACGGCGGCGCCCAGCGCGGCCTGGAACATCCCGTCGCCCCACTGCGCGGCGAACCGGACAGCGAGCAACCGCCGGTATCCCGGCGTGCGGAGCAGCGTCGCCACGCCCGCCCGGACGCCGTCGGGGTCGGCGGGTGGCGTCGGCACGGGGGAAGGCTACGCAGGGCGCCGGGGTGCCAGGATGGGGTCGTGGTCGACGACTCCGGGGTGGCGCCCGGCATGCTGCTGGTGGCCGCACCCGGGCTGCTGGACCCGAACTTCCGGCGCACGGTCGTCTACATGATCGAGCACCGCGACCAGGGCAGCCTCGGCGTGGTGCTCAACCGGCCGAGCGAGACGTCGGTGCAGGACGTGCTGCCTGCCTGGGCGCCGCTGGCGTCGGAGCCGGGGGCGGTGTGCGTCGGCGGTCCGGTGGAGCCGGAGACGGCGCTGTGCCTCGCGGCCCTGCGCACCGGCCAGGACCCGGACACCGTCGAGGGCCTGACCGCCGTCCGCGGCCCGGTCGCCCTCGTCGACCTCGACGGCGATCCCCGGGCCCTCGCCGACCGGCTCCGCGGGCTGCGCCTGTTCGCCGGGTACGCCGGGTGGGACGCCCGCCAGCTCGCCGGGGAGATCGGCCGCGGCGACTGGATCGTGGTGCCCGCGCTGCCCGACGACGTCGTCCGGACCTCGGGGCCGGAGCTGTGGGCGCGGGTCCTGCGCCGCCAGGGCGTCCCGATCGCGCTGCTCGCGACGTACCCGTCGGACGTGAAGCTGAACTGAGCGGCGACGACGCGCGCGATCCGGCCTCCGACCCCAGGATGGTCGTGTGCGTCCCCGCCCCGAGCCCACCGGACCCGGCCAGGAGTCGGTCTGGGACTACCCGCGCCCGCCGCGGGCCGAGCGCGACTCCCGCCGCGCCGTGCTGCGCCACGCCGGCACGGTCGTCGCCGACACCGACGACCTCGTGCGGGTGCTGGAGACCAGCCACCCGCCGACGTTCTACCTGCCCCGCGCGGCGTTCGGCCCGCACCTGGTGCCGGTGGAGCGGACGACGTTCTGCGAGTGGAAGGGCGTGGCCCGCTACGTCGACGTCGTGGTGCCCGGCGCCCCGCCGCTGCGCGAGGTGGGCTGGTGGTACCCGGAGCCCGACGCCCGCTACCCCGAGCTGCACGACCGGGTCGCCGTGTACGCGGGGCCGTTCGGGTCGATCACCCTCGACGGGGTGCCCGTGGTGCCGCAGCCCGGCGGGTTCTACGGCGGGTGGATCACCCCGGAGGTCGTGGGCCCGTTCAAGGGCGGCCCGGGCTCCTGGGGCTGGTAGCGACCCGCCGGCCCACGGCCGGGGCGCCCGTCAGGGGGCGGGCGTGGCCCCGGAGTCGGTGACGGCCGGCTCGGACCGGGTCCCGTCGCCGCACCCGGCGACCAGCTCGCATCCCGCGCACACCCCGGCGCACGCGGCGGGGGGCGGGGCGGGCCGCACCCGGGCGGCGGCGCGGTCGCCGAGCATGCCGCCCAGGCCGGTGAGGCCGAGCAGGGCCACCACCGTCACCGCCAGGACGACGAGGGCCGCGGCCCCCGGCGAGGCGAGCACCACCCCGCCCCCGACGACGGCCACGGCACCGGCGGCCCCGAGCGGGGCGGCCGCGACGCGCTGGGCGAGGGTGAAGGCGCCGTCCGAGGCGAGCGTGGCGCGCGTGCGGACCCCGGCCCAGCGGTTGCGCGGCAGCCGGCCGCGCGCGCCGAGCACGGCGACGGCGACGAGCGCGACGCCGACCAGCACGAGCAGGCAGCCGACGAGCAGGCGGGGCAGCAGGGGCACGGCTCCAGGGTAGGTCAACCCGATCGCACCGCCGCCGCGCCCGGCGCTACCCTGGTCGTGTGGCCCGCCGACTTCTCGTGAGCGCCGCGCCGGTCTGAGCGACTCCCGGCGCGGCAACCCCCTCATGCCTTCGGCAGGGGGGTTTTCGCCTTTCCGGGCCCACCACGAACCACAGGGATGGACATGAGCACCGAGACCGGCCCCGCGACCGACGCGCCGCCGCACCGCTACGACTCCGCGCTGGCCGCCGAGATCGAGCGCCGCTGGCAGGACCGGTGGGAGGCCGAGGGCACCTTCCACACCCCGAACCCGAGCGGTCCGTGGGCGGGCGAGGTGTCGGGCGAGAAGTTCTACCTGCTGGACATGTTCCCCTACCCGTCCGGCGCCGGCCTGCACGTCGGGCACCCGCTGGGCTTCATCGGCACCGACGTGCTGGGCCGCTACCTGCGGATGAACGGCCACTCGGTGCTGCACGCGATGGGCTTCGACGCGTTCGGCCTGCCCGCCGAGCAGTACGCCGTGCAGACCGGCACGCACCCGCGCAAGACCACCGAGGAGAACATCCTGCGGTATAAGGCGCAGCTGCGGCAGCTGGGCCTGGCGCACGACCCGCGCCGGTCGGTGGCCACCACCGACCTGGAGTTCTACCGCTGGACGCAGTGGATCTTCCTGCAGATCTTCGAGAGCTGGTACGACGAGGACCGGCAGAAGGCGCGCCCGGTCGCCGAGCTGGAGGCCGAGCTGGCCGCGGGCACCCGCCCGACCCCGGACGGCCGCCCGTGGGCCGAGTACTCCCCCGCGGACCGGCGCCGGCTGATCGACTCCCACCGGCTGGCCTACATCTCCGAGGCGCCGGTGAACTGGTGCCCCGGCCTGGGCACGGTGCTGGCCAACGAGGAGGTCACCGCCGACGGGCGCAGCGAGCGGGGCAACTTCCCCGTGTTCCGCCGCAACCTCAAGCAGTGGATGATGCGGATCACCGCGTACGCCGACCGGCTGGTCGCGGACCTGGACCGGCTGGACTGGCCGGACTCGATCAAGGCCATGCAGCGCAACTGGATCGGCCGCTCCGAGGGCGCCCGGGTCCGGTTCGGCACGGCCACCGGCAACGGCTCCCCCGCCGAGATCGAGGTCTTCACCACCCGCCCCGACACGCTGTTCGGCGCCACCTACATGGTCCTGGCGCCCGAGCACCCGCTGGTGACGAGCCTGACGCCGCTGGAGTGGCCCGAGGGCACCGACGAGCGCTGGACCGGCGGCGCCGACACCCCCGGCCTGGCCGTCGAGGACTACCGCGCCGCCGCGGCGCGCAAGTCCGAGCTGGACCGGCAGGAGAACCGGGAGAAGACCGGCGTGTTCACCGGCGCGTACGCCGTGAACCCGGTCAACGGCGAGCAGATCCCGGTCTTCGTCGCCGACTACGTGCTGATGGGCTACGGCACCGGCGCGATCATGGCCGTGCCCGCCCAGGACCAGCGCGACTGGGACTTCGCCACCGCCTTCGGCCTGCCCATCGTGCGCACCGTCGACCCCGGCGAGGGCTGGACGGGCGAGGCCTTCACCGGCGACGGGCCCGCGGTCAACTCGGCCAACGCCGAGGTCAGCCTGAACGGGATGGGCGTCGCCGACGCCAAGCGCACGATCATCGACTGGCTGGCCGCGCGGGGCGCGGGCGAGTCGGTGGTGCAGTACAAGCTGCGCGACTGGCTGTTCTCCCGGCAGCGCTACTGGGGCGAGCCGTTCCCGATCGTCTGGGACGCCGACGGCCCGGTCGCCGTCCCGGAGTCCGACCTGCCCGTCGAGCTGCCCGAGATCGACGACTACTCCCCCACGACCTACGCCCCCGACGACGCCGGCAGCGAGCCCGAGCCGCCGCTGCGCCGCGCCACCGAGTGGCTGCGCTACGGCGACGGGCTGACCCGCGAGACGAACACGATGCCGCAGTGGGCCGGCTCGTGCTGGTACTACCTGCGCTACCTGGACCCGGAGAACCACGAGCGGTTCGTCGACCCCGACGTCGAGCGGTACTGGCTGGGCAAGGACCCGTCGCGGCCCGACGACCCGGGCGGCGTCGACCTGTACGTCGGCGGCGTGGAGCACGCGGTGCTGCACCTGCTGTACGCCCGGTTCTGGCACAAGGTGCTCTACGACCTGGGCCACGTCAGCTCCGAGGAGCCGTTCCGCCGGCTGTTCAACCAGGGCTACATCCAGGCCTTCGCCTACACCGACGCCCGCGGCACGTACGTGCCCGCGGAGGAGGTCGTCGAGGGCCCCGGGGTCGACGGAGCCGGTGGTTTCACGTGGAACGGTGAGCCCGTCCGCCGGGAGTACGGGAAGATGGGCAAGTCGCTGCGCAACGTGGTGACCCCCGACGAGATGTGCGACCGCTACGGCGCCGACACGTTCCGGCTGTACGAGATGTCCACCGGGCCGCTGGACGTCTCCCGTCCCTGGTCCACCCGCGACGGCGTCGGGTCGCAGCGGTTCCTGCAGCGCGGGTGGCGCAACCTGGTCGACGAGGAGACCGGCGCGCTGCGGGTCGTCGACGAGGAGCCGGACGCCGACACGCTGCGTGCCCTGCACAAGGCGATCGCCGGGGTGCACGCCGACTTCGCCGCCCTGCACTACAACACGGCCGCGGCCAAGCTGATCGAGCTGAACAACCACCTGACCAGGCGCGCCGCCCCGGTGCCGCGGTCGGTCGCCGAGCCGCTGGTGCTGATGATGGCGCCGCTGACGCCGCACATCGCCGAGGAGCTGTGGTCGCGGCTGGGCCACGAGGGCACGCTGGCCCACGGCCCGTTCCCGGTGGCCGACGAGCGCTTCCTGGTGGCCGACACCGTCGAGTACCCGATCCAGGTCAACGGCAAGGTCCGCTCCCGGATCACGGTGGCGGCCGACGCGCCCACCGACGCCGTCCGGGCCGCGGCGCTGGCCGACGAGAAGGTCGTCGGGCTGCTGGCGGGCCGGGAGCCGCGCAAGGTGATCGTCGTGCCGGGGCGGCTGGTGAACGTCGTCGCCTAGCCCCGCCCCGTCAGCGCTTGCGGCGGGGCGGCTTCGGCCGTGTCGGCATCCCGACCGAGCGGGCGATCGACACGAAGTCGGAGTGGGTGAGCCAGGCGTCCACCGCGTCGACGACGGCGGTGGCGTCGCCGATCGCGGCCGGCCCCTCCTCCGGCGGCACGGGAACCGGGGAGTCGGCCAGCTCCGCGCGCCCGAGCAGCGAGCGGAGGCCGCGCCCGGCGTCGGGGTCGAGGCCGCGCTCGGCCACGACGTGCCGCACGAACGCGGCCACGACGGCGGCCGGCTCGGCGGGCGGGACGCGGTCCAGCTCCAGCAGGGCGCCGCGGGCCGCGGCGAGCGCGGCCCGGAACGCCAGGGCGACCGTCTGCGCCGCGAACCCGGTGCTGGCCAGCAGGTGGGCGGCGAACAGCTCGGTGCGGGCCTGCTCGACCGTCATGTCACCACCCGCGCCTCGGCGACCGCCCGGCGCAGCAACGCCCCCTCCGGCTCGGCCAGGTCGGCGGCGCGGACGGGCAGCGCCGTGACGGCCAGCCCGGAGCGCTCGGTGTGCCGCCACAGCACGTCGTCCATGCGGCGCAGCTCCTCCCACGGCGCGAACGGCTCCGCCAGCACGACGAGCAGCTGCAGGTCGTGCTCCCCCGGCCCGTCGCCGTGCACCCAGGACCCGAACACGAGCACCCGCTCGAGCCGGTCGCCGTAGAGCATCCCCAGGTCGACGGCGACGGCCGAGGGCAGGTCGCCGTCGCCCGCGACGGGGTCGGGGAGCTGCGCGGCGAGCCGTTCCGCCGCGGCGCGCTCGACGATGCCCTGGTCGGCGAGCCAGCGCACGGCGCGCCGGCGCGAGCGGGCGTCGCGGTAGCGGAACCACTGCTCGCGCAGCTCCGGGAACTCGACGAGGGTGTCCTTGAACCGGCGGAACGCCCCGCGGCCGCTGATGGCGCGGTCGAGCAGGTCGGCGGCGCGGCGGTGGTGGACCGCGGCGACGAACTGCGCCATGTCCTGGTAGCCGGCGTGGGAGCCGGCCGGCTGGATCCGCAGCAGCCCCTCGGCGGGGGCGGTGTCGTCGGTGCGCGCGGTGACCGCACCGGTGCGCGGGTCGATGTACCAGGTGGTGCCCGGGGTCCGGTCGTCGAGGGCCGCTCCCAGTTCGTCGAGGTCCACCGCCTCCGGATCGAGCACCCCGTGACCGTACCGCCGGATCAGGTGTCCTTCGAGCGTCGTTCCAGCATCGATGCCACCAGGATCGCGGCCCAGATCCCCACCGGGAAGATCGGCCAGAAGAAGATCGCGGTGCCCGCGGCGACCGAGGTGATGCCCCAGATCGTGATGAGGACCAGCGAGGTGCCCGCCCACGAGCGCCACTCGTCGCCCCTCTCCTTGCGCCGCGCGACGTCCTTGCCCCCCGACCGGGCCGGGGAGGCCTCCGGGACCGGGGCGGGCAGGTCGGCGGTGATGCGGTCGAGCTCGCCGTAGGTCTTCGCGGCGTAGGTCTGCTGGAGGCGCTCGTCGTAGTCGCCCAGGTCGAGCCGGCCCTCGTCGACGGCGTGCTGGAGCCGCCGGGCCACCGCGCTGCGGTCGCCGTCGGAGGCGCGCATGTCGGCCCGCTCGATCTCCCCTGCCACGCCGTCCAGAGTAGGACGGCGCCGAGGCCGCCCGCATCCGTCGACCGACGGAGTCCTCAGCCGCCCGCGGGGCGCAGGACGAGCTCGGTGAGCGCGGCGTCGGGGGGCGCGGACACGGCCAGCAGCACCGCCCCGGCCACGGACTCGGGCCGCAGGTAGGCGTCCGGGTCGTAGTGCCCGCCCTCGTGCTCGACCACCGCGCGCTGCATGTCGGTGTCCACCCGGCCCGGGTGCACCGAGGTGACGCGCACGCCGTGCGGGGCCTCCTCCGCGCGCAG
This sequence comes from Pseudonocardiales bacterium, assembly GCA_026393175.1. Classification (GTDB taxonomy): domain Bacteria; phylum Actinomycetota; class Actinomycetes; order Mycobacteriales; family Pseudonocardiaceae; genus Pseudonocardia. Next base: position 1,049 of record JAPLAT010000178.1, on the reverse strand, counting down.
CGCGTCGGCGAAGGCGCGCAGCGCGAACTTGCTCGCCGCGTACGACGCCCACCCGGCCCTGGCCGCGAGCCCGGACCCGGAGTTGAGCAGCACCACCCGGCCGCGGGCGGCCCGCAGCGCGGGCAGCAGCAGCCGGGTCAGCTCGGCGACGGCCACCACGTTGACCTCGAACTGGGTCCGCCAGGTCGCCGCGGGGGTGTCGGCGACCGTGCCGAGCAGCCCGACGCCCGCGGAGTGCACGAGCACGTCGAGCCGCTCGATGCCGGCCGTCGCCTCCGCGAGCGCGGCGTCGTCCGTGAGCTCCACCGGCCAGGCGCGCGACCCGGGGAGCTCGGCCGCGAGCGCGGCGAGCGCCGCCTGGTCGCGGCCCCCCAGCAGCAGGTCGTGACCCGGTGCGAGGGCGCGGGCCACCGCGGCACCGATGCCGCGCGAGGCCCCGGTGACGAGGGCGACGGGCTTCATGGGCGCCGACCCTACGCCGTGTGGATCACGGCGGAGGGCCGGCGGTGTGACGTGCGCGGCACCGGACGGGCGCCGGGCCGATGCGCGTCGGGCGACACCGGCCGGATGCGCGTCAGGCGACGCGGCGCGCCGAGTGGAACGGACGCCCGTCGATGTCGGCGACGAGCACCGGCTTGCCGGACGTGCTCGCGTGCACCATCTGGCCGTTGCCGATGTAGATGCCCACGTGGGAGACCGGGCTGTAGAAGAACACCAGGTCACCGGGCTGCAGGTCGGAGCGGTCCACCGGCGTGCCGGTGCGCGACAGGGCCCGCGAGGTACGCGGCAGGTCGACGCCGACCTGGTCGAAGGCCCAGTTCACCAGGCCCGAGCAGTCGAAGGCCGACGGGCCGTTGCCGCCCCAGCGGTAGGGGGCGCCCACCTTGCCCAGCGCGTGCTGGACGGCGGAGGCGGCCGAGGACGCGGCGGGGGCCGCGGCCGGGGTGGCCGTCATCGTCCGGGCGGCCACCGGCTCGACGGGGGCGGTGACGGCCGGGGCGGCGGGGGCCGGGAGGGCGGCGGCCGCGGCCAGCACGCCCGGGGCGGGA
>JAPLAT010000035.1 GCA_026393175.1 Pseudonocardiales bacterium | reverse complement strand
GCGGGCGCTGCCACTGCTGCACCCAGGGCCGGGCGAACGCCTGCGAGCGGGTGATGGGCGGGCTGCTGCGCCCGCCGTCGTAACCGCCGCACTTCGTCGGCGCGTTCGCCGACTACTACCACCTGCGCCGCGGTCAGTACGTGTTCAAGCTCCCCGACGGCATGACGCCCGAGCACGGGATCAGCGCCAACTGCGCGGCCGCCCAGTCCTGGATGGGCCTGTTGCGCGGCGGGGTCGGGCCGGGCGAGCGGGTCGTCGTGCAGGGCGCCGGTGGGCTGGGCCTCTACGCGGTCGCCGCAGCGAAGCGGATGGGGGCGGGCCTGGTCGTCGCCGTCGACGCGATGGCCGACCGGCTCGCCGCCGCCACGGCGCTGGGTGCCGACGCCACCGTCGACGTCACCGAGATCGGTGACGCGGCCGCACGGGTCGAGCGGGTGCGGGAGCTCACCGGCGGGGGCGCCGACGTCGTCCTGGAGGTCGCCGGGGCGCCGGGCGTGGTCGACGAGGGGGTCCGGATGCTCGCCCGCGGTGGCCGCTACATCGAGATGGGGCAGATCACCCGCGGTTCCGACGTGTTCCACGTGCCGGCGCTGGCACTGCTGATGCGCAACATCTCACTGGTCGGGGTCGCGCTCTACGACCCGCAGATCCTCCGCGACGTCGTCGGGATGCTCGGCGACCTGCGTACCGACCCCGTCATCACCCGTCTCGGCTCCGGCCACCGCTACGCCCTCGACGACATCGACGCGGCGTTCGCCGACGCCGTGTCGAACCGCAGTGCCGAACGACCCGTGCTCGATCTGGCCCAGGGAGGCCCCGCATGACCCAGGTGACCGACGCCGCCCCGACGCCCGCGCTGCTGGTCGACAAGATGGTCGTGGGCGGGGAACTGCTCGACGCCCGCAGCGGCGAGACCTTCGCGGTGCACAACCCGGCGGACGGGTCGGTGATCGCGCGGCTGCCCGCGGGCGGCGCGGCGGACGTCGACCACGCCGTCGGGGTCGCGCGCGAGGCGCAGCGCGCCTGGGCGAGGCGGTCGGTCGCCACCCGGGCCGGGCTGCTGCGGCGCTGGGCCGACCTCTGCCAGGAACGGGTCGAGGACCTCGTGAAGATCGAGAGCCTCGACGTCGGCAAGCCGATCGCCACGGCCCGCGCCGTGGACGGGTCGATGCTGATGGAGAACATGCGCTACTACGCCGGCATGCCCGACAAGCTCGAGGGCCGTACCATCCCGGTCTCCGGCCGGTTCGTGACGATGGTGCTGCGCGAGCCGATCGGTGTCGTCGCCGGCATCACGCCGTGGAACTTCGCGCTCGTCGGCGCGGCGGGGAAGGCGGTGTCCGCACTGGCCGCCGGCAACGCCATCGTGATCAAGCCGTCGCCGCTCGCGTCCCTGTCCGCGCTGGCGCTCGCCCAGGTGGCGCTGGAGGCCGGCATCCCTCCGGGGCTGGTGAACGTGGTGACCGACGCCGCGTCGGCGGCGGGCGAGGCGCTGGTGCGCCACCCCGGTGTCGGCCACGTGTCGTTCACCGGCTCGGACGCGGTCGGGCGCACGGTGGCGGCCACCGCGGGCGGGGAGCTCAAGACCTGCACGATGGAGCTGGGCGGGAAGTCGCCGCTGGTCGTGTTCGACGACGCCGACATCGCGGGTGCGGCCAAGGCGGCCTTCCTGGGGATCTTCCTCAACGCCGGGGAGATGTGCACCGCCAGCTCGCGCCTGCTCGTGCACCGCGCCGTGCACGACGAACTGCTCGATGCCGTGGTCGCCACGGCCGGCGGGCTGAGGATCGGCGACCCGGCCGACGAGTCGACCGTCCTCGGCCCGGTGATCTCGGCCGCGCACCGGGACCGGATCGAGGGGTACGTGCAGGTCGGCCGGGACGAGGGCGGTGATCTCGTGACCGGCGGGTCGAGGCCGGACCGGCCCGGCTTCTACGTCACCCCGACAGTGTTCGACAACGTCGAGCCCACCGCGCGGATCGCCCGCGAGGAGATCTTCGGCCCGGTGCTCTCGGTCATGTCCTTCGCCGACGAGGACGATGCGCTGCGCATCGCGAACGACGCCACGTACGGTCTCGGCTCGGGCGTCTTCACCCGCAGCGTCGAGCGCGCGCTGCGGTTCGCCACGAGGATCGAGGCGGGCAACGTCTGGATCAACTCCTACAATTTGCTGCACCCGGCGGTGCCGTTCGGCGGCTACAAGGACTCCGGGTTCGGGCGGGAGGGGGGCTTCTCGGGAATGAGCCACTTCACGCGCGAGAAGTCGGTCTGGTTCGCCACGGGCTGATGCCCGCCGATCCCGACCCTCACCCCACCGACGTGCCCGGAGTGCCGGTGACGGTGAGGGTCTGCCCGGTCAGGTAGGCGCCCTCCGCACTGCACAGGAACGCGATCACCGGAGCGACGTCCTCCGGGGTGCCCGGCCGACCCAGGGTGTTCGTGCGGGACTGCATCTCGTAGAAGGCCCGGCGGCGCTCCGGCGGGATCGACTCGCTCATCTCCGTGACCGCCCGCGGGGACACGACGTTGACGGTGATGCCCGACGGTGCGACCTCGCGGGCGAGGCTGAGCGAGAAGCCGATGATCCCGGCCTTCGCCGCGGCGTAGTTCGCCTGGCCCACGTTGCCGACGAGGCCCGCGACCGAGGCGGTGTTGACGATCCGGCCGCCGCGCCCGGCGGCCCGCCAGGCCCGTACCGCAGCCCGGCACACGAAGAACGTGCCGTCGAGGCTGGCGGTGATCACCGAGTGCCACTCCTCGTCGGACATCCTCGCCACCGTCCGGTCCCGGTTGACCCCCGCGTTGTTCACCACGGCGTCGAGCGGGCCGAGCGCGGTCGCGGCCTCCAGGACCTGCTCGGCCACGCCGGGCGCGCCGACGTCGCCCGCGGCCACGGCGGCCCGCCCGCCCGCCGCCTCGATCTCCGCGCGCAGCGCCGCCAGCGCGTCCCCGTCACGGGCGTTGAGCGCGACCGCGGCGCCGCGACGGGCCAGGTCGAGCGCGTACCCGCGGCCCAACCCGCGGCTGGCCCCGGTGATCAGCACCACCCGCCCGTCGAGGCGGACCCCCGCGGTCATCAGAACGCCGTCCGGCACATCGGGGCGCGCCCGGTCGGGGCCGCGGACCGGCCGCGTCCCCGGTCCGCCGCCGGCGCGTCCGCCAGCCACGAACGGACCTCCTCGTGGAACCGCGTCTCGGTGGTCGTCACGGGTTCGGTCCTCTCCTCGTCGAGCTGCTCCGCGGTCGGCGCGGCGGCCGGTGCGAGCGTGGTCAGTACGACCGGGGCAGCCCGAGAACGTGTTCGCTGACGTAGTTGAGCACCATCTCCTGGGAGATCGGCGCGATCCGCATCAGCCGCGCCTCCCGGAAGTAACGCTCCACGTGGTACTCGACGGCGTAGCCGAAACCGCCGTGGGTCTGCACGGCACGGTCGGCGGCGAAGAACGCGGCGTCGGCCGCCAGGTACTTCGCCGAGTTGGCCTCGCGGGCGCAGGGCCGGCCGCGGTCGTAGAGCCATGCCGCCTTGCGGGCCACCAGCTCGGCGGCGTCGAGCCGCATCGTGGCCTCGGCGAGCGGGAACGCGATGCCCTGGTTCTGCCCGATCGGGCGGTCGAACACCACCCGCTGCCTGGCGTAGGTGACGGCCCGGTCCACCGCCGAACGCCCGATGCCGACCGACTCGTGGGCGAGCAGGATGCGTTCGGGGTTGAGACCGTCGAGCAGGTAGCGGAAGCCCTGGCCCTCCTCCCCGATGCGACACGCCTCGGGCACCCGCAGGCCGTCGATGAACAGCTCGTTGGAGTTGACGGCGTTGCGGCCCATCTTGGGGATCTCGCGGACGTCGATGGCGGAGCGGTCCATCGGTGCCATGAACAGCGTCATCCCGTCGGTGCGCTTGGCGCAGTCCTCCAACGGGGTGGTGCGGGTCAGCAGCAGCAGGTACTCCGCCTGCTGGGCCTTGGTGATCCAGACCTTGCGCCCGTCCACGACGTAGCCGTCGCCGTCGCGGCGGGCCCGGGTGGTGATGCGGCTGGTGTCGGTGCCGGCGTCGGGCTCGGTGACCGCGAAGGACACGTGCAGGTCGCCGGAGACGACCCGGGGGAGCAGCTCCCGACGCAGCTCCGCCGACCCGTGCTTGACCAGCGGGTTCATCCCGAACAGCGTGAGGTGGATGGCGCTGCAGCCGTTCATCGCCGCACCCGAGGAGGCGACCTCCTGCAGCAGCAGCGCCGCCTCGGTGATGCCCAGCCCGGCGCCGCCGTACTCCTCCGGGATCGCCACGCCGAGCCAGCCGCCGTCGGCGAGTGTCCGGTAGAACTCGGTCGGGAAGCGGTGCTCGGCGTCGCACGCCGACCAGTACGCGTCGTCGTAACGGGCGATCAGCTCGCGCACGCCCTTGCGCAGTGCGTCGTGATCCTCGTCCTGCTCGAAGTCCATCGGTGTCCCCTTCGGGTCGGCCACCGCCACGGCCGTGCCGCGGCAGGCGCTACAGCGGGCTGTCCCGGACGGCGGAGAAGTCGGGTTCGCGTTTCTCGACGAAGGAGGCACGACCCTCCACGGCGTCGGGACCGGTGATGTCGAGTGTCGCCGAGAGCCACTCGACCTCGAGGAAGCGCTCCAGCGGCAGGTCGTCGGCGGCGCGGATCATCCCCTTCGTCAGGCGCAGCGCCTCGGCCGGCCCGCGGGCCATGACCGCGGCCATCGCGACGGCGTCGGTGAGCGCGGCACCCGGCTCCGCCTGATGCGCGACCAGGCCCGCCGCGGCGGCCTCCGCCGCGGTCATCCGGCCGCCGGTGAGCAGCAGGGCCGAGGCCCGTTGCCGGCCGAGCGCCCGGGTCAGGAACCAGGCCGCACCGCCGTCGGGCACCAGCCCGCGCAGCACGAACGGCGCGCCGAACACCGCGTCGCGGGCCGCGACGACGACGTCGCAGGCCAGCGCCAGGCTCCAGCCGATACCCATCGCCGGGCCCTCGACGGCGGCGAGCACAGGTTTGGGCAGTCGGAGCAGGTCCTCCAGCACCCGCTGCCCGACGAGCAGGCGAGCCGCAGGCGCCCCGAGCCCGGTGCCGCGCGACGGGGACGACTTGACGTCCCCACCGGCGCAGAACGACCCGCCCGACCCGGTCAGCACGACCGACCGGCAGCGGTCGTCGGCGGCCACCTCGGACACCACCGGCCCGAGCTCCTCCCAGGTCTGCCACCCGACCGCGTTCCGCGCGGCCGGCCGGTTCAGGGTGATCACCGTGACACCCGGCTCCGGTCGGTCGACCAGCACGACCCGTTCGCTCATCGGTGCGCCCCTCCCGTCGCCCCGACGGGCTCGGCCGCGCGCCCGGTGCCCGGGCCGGCCGGGGCCGGGCCGGCGAGCGCACGCAGGTGCGCAGCGAGTGCGGTGCGGGCCGCGGCGAGGTCGGCGCCGCCGCGCCCGGCGAGGGCGGCGCGGTAGAACACGTGCACGCCCTGCTCCCACGTGAAGCCCGCGCCGCCGTGACACTGCACCGCCGCCTCTCCCGCCGCGAGGTAGGCGCCCGAGGACCACATTCGGCTGGCGACCACGTCGGCGGGGGCGCCGGCGGCGGCTGCGGCGAGGTCCCAGGCCACGCGGTAGGCGAGGGAACGGGCACCCTCGACCTTCGCCGTCACGTCGGCCAACCGGTGCCGGACGGCCTGGAAGGAGCCGATCGGGCGGCCGAACTGGACCCGGTCGGTGCAGTAGGCCACCGTGCGGGCGATCACCTCCGTGCCACCGCCGACGGCCTCGGCGTCGAGGAACAGGCTGTGCCCGGCCGCGCAGGCGTCCTCGCGATCGAGCAGGTCGGGAGGGGCGTGGACCCCGGCGGCGTCGACCGCGACGGCGTCGAGGGCCACGTCGGCCACCGGCCTGCGCAGGTCCACACCGGACGGTTCGCCGACGACCACCCCGGGGCGGTCGAGCTCGACGAGCGCCACCGCCGGACGCCCGCCGAACTCCGTGGCGACGACGACCGCGTCGGCGCCCGCGGCGCAGGCCACCTGCGGCAGCACGCCGCTCACCCGTACCCCGTGCCCGTCGGGCACCGCGGCCAGGCGCTGAGCCCGGCGGCGCGGCACGGCGTCGGGGCCGGGAGCGTCGATCCCCGGCACGAGCGCGGTGACCAGCGACCCGTCGCGCAGCCGGTCGAGCCCGGCGCTCCAGGTGGTCGCCAGGGCAAGCGGCAGCAGGTAGCCGGCGACCACGTCGACCGGCCCGGTGACCGGCACCGCTCCGAAGGCCTCCGCCACGTGCAGCGCCGCGACCCGCGCGGCCGGATCGGCACGGTCCGCGGAGGCGAAGTGCTCCAGCCACTCCGACCCGACCAGCTCCCGCCAGGCGTCCAGCCGCGTCCCGGGCCCGGGCTCCGCACCGGGGTCGGGCATCCGCTCGCGCAGGAACTCCAGCAGCGCCGCGCGCAGCGCCGCCGTCTCGTCGTCGATCCGGTGGTCCATCCCGCTCCTCGTCCGTTCAGCCGCGGTCGCTCGGCATGCCGAGCGACTTCGCGATCAGGTTGCGCTGGATCTCCGAGGTGCCGCCGTAGATCGTCTCCCCCCGGCTGAACAGCAGGGCCCGCAGCCAGTCCGACCAGCCCTCGCCGGCGCCGGTGACCTCCGGGCCAGCCGCCTCGACCAGAGTGGCGAGCTGGGCCTGGTGACCCTCGCGCCACAGCAGCGTGGCCACCGGTGCGAGCATCCCCGGCTCGCCTCAGTCGGCGACCGTCGCGAGCACCCGCCGCACGGTGCTGTCCACCGCCCGGCTGCGCACGAACGCGTCGACCAGCACGTCGTCGGCGTGGCCGTCGCGGTGCAGCCGGGCGTTCATCAGTTCCAGCTCGCGGGACAGTTGCAGGGCCCGCTGGGCCAACCCGGTCGATCGCTCCCGGGCGAGCGCGTACGTGGCCACCCGCCACCCGTCGCCGATCCCGCCCACCACGTCGTCGGCGTCGACGGTGACCTCGTCGAGGAAGACCTCGCAGAACTCGCTGGTGCCGGTGATGTTGCGCAGCGGCCTGACGGTGACCCCCGGCCGGTCCATGTGCAGCACCACCATCGTGACGCCGTCCGGCACCCCGGCGACCCGGACCATCAGGTAGCAGCGCTGGGCGAACAGGGCGTAGGAGGTCCACACCTTCTGCCCGGAGACGACGAACCGGTCGCCGTCGGGAACCGCCCGGGTGGCCAACCCGGCCAGGTCGGACCCGGCCCCGGGCTCGGAGAAGCCCTGGCACCAGATGTCGTCGTGGGCCAGCATCGGGCCGAGGTAGCGGTCCTGCTGCGCCTCGGTGCCGAACGCCATCAGGGCCGGGGCGAAGATGCCCATCCCGTTGGTGTTCATCTGCTCGGGGGCACCCGCCGCGACCAGTACGTCGAGGAACGCCAGCTGTGCGTCGACGCCGAGCCCGCGCCCGCCGCGGGCCACCGGCCAGTGCGGCGCCAACCAGCCGCCCCGGTGCAGCATGCGCCCCCACTCGCGGCGCATCGCGACGTACGCCTCGTCGTCGCCGGTGCCCACCGGGACGTCGCGCCACTGCTCGGGCAGGTGCTCCGAGACCCACGCGCGCAGCTGGTCCCGGTAGGTCACGGCCTCGGCGGACAGCGCCAGGTCCATCAGGACTTCCGCTGGCTGACGCGGACGCCGGTGACCTCGCCCGCGATCATGTTGCGCAGGACCGCGGTGGTGCCGCCGCCGATGCCCAGGCCGAACGCGTCGCGCACGTAGCGTTCCATCGGGTACCGGGTGAGGTAACCCTTGTGGCCGAGCAGTTGCAGGGCCTCGGTGGTGACCATGAGGGCCGCCTCGTTCGCGGCGAGCTTCGCCATCGCGGTCTCCCGGATGCCGGGGAAGCCCTCGACGTCGGTGCGGGCCGCGCGCCAGAGCAGCAGCCGGGCCGCGTCGATGGCGGTGGCCATGTCGGCGATCTTCCACTGCAGTCCCTGGAACTCCACGATGGGCCGGCCGAACTGCTCACGCTGCTTGACGTAGGCGACCGCGTCGTCCAGCGCGCTGCGGGCCAGGCCCAGCGACATCGCCGCGTTGCCGCAGCGCTCCGGGTTGAACTGGCGGATCAGGAACCTGGCCCCGTCCCGGGAGCCCTTCCTCGGTTCGAGCACGACCTGGTCGGCGCGCACCGGGACGTCGGTGAAGCGCATGATGCCCTCGGCGACGGCGCGGCCGCCCATCTTCGGCTCGGTCTCGATCGGGGCGAGGCCCTCCACGTCGCGGTCGATCAGGACCGCGCCGATGCCGTCGGGGCCGGCGGTGTCGGGCGCCCGGCAGAAGACGAGGAAGGCGTCCGACCGCAGCGCACCGGTGATGTGGCACTTCTCGCCGTTGAGCAGGAACCCGTCGCCGTGCGGGCGCAGGGTGGTCTGCAGCGCGGTGCCGTCGGAGCCGGCCTGGGGCTCGGTCATGGCGATCGAGAAGCACATCGAACCGTCCGCCACCCGTGGCAGGTACTCCTTGCGCTGCGCGTCGGTGCCGATCCGGGCGATCACCCGGGGCGGCCCGTTGACCTGCATCTGGATCGTCATCGCGCTGGCCAGGCAGCCCGCGGACAGCTCCTCCAGCACCAGGCAGGCCTCGAAGGTCCCCAGGCCCTGGCCGCCGTACTCGACGGGGACGGTGAGCCCGGTCAGGCCGGCCTCGCGCAGCAGCTGGAACTGCTCCTCCGGGAACTCGGCGCGCCGGTCCCACTCGGCGGCGCGGGGGCGCAGCTCCTGCTGGGCGATCGCCCGGGCGCGGGCGACGAGATCGGCCTGGGTGTCGGTGAGCTGGTCGAGCGGGCTGGTCATGCGGTTCCTTCCATGGTGGGTCGGATGGTCGGACGCCCGGGCCGGGACCGGAGCTCGGCGAGCGCGGCATCGCGCACCCCGGCCTTGTCGATCTTGCCGCCGGCGTTGGTGGGCAGTGCGTCGACGAGCACGAGCTCCTCGGACGGCGTCACCACCGCCACATCGCGTTCGCGCAGGAAGGCGCAGATGCCGGCCAGGTCGGGTGCGGCACCCGCGACCGGTACGACGACGGCGCAGGCCCGCGCGCCCAGCCGGTCGTCGGGCACGGCGAGGGTGTGCTCGTCCCACAGACCGAGGTCGTACATCCGCGTGACGCCGTCCGCCTCGCGGAGCGGGAAGGAGGGGTGGGCTGCCGCCAAGGGGGTCTCCGTTCATTATAAGGATTATGACGCCGTGGCCGGCGGTGGGGAAAGGGGGTGGGCCACGTCGGCGAGGCGGGGCCGGTGGGAGGGGTCGGCGACGGTTCGCAGTGCGCGGGCCCGCTCGCCGCGGGTCAGGCCGCGCAGGTCGACCGCACCGTGCTCGGTGACCACCCACCCGACGTCCGCCGCCGAGGTGGTGACGGGACCGTCGAGCCGCTCGACGATCCGGGACGCGCCGTGCGTGGTCACCGACGGCAGCGCCACGATCCCCACCCCGCCTGCCGACATCGCGGCACCGCGCAGGAAGTCGACCTGGCCGCCGACCGCCCCGAGGTACCGGCCGGCCACCGACTCGGCGCCGACCTGCCCGTCGAGGTCGACCTGCAGCGCCTGGTTCACCGCGACGAACCCGGGTAGGGCGGCGGTGACCGTAGGCGGGTGGACCAGCTCGACCGGCCGCATCTCGACGCGGGGGTTGCGGTCGAGGTAGCGGTAGAGCCGGTCGGTGCCCAGCGCCGTGCCCGCCACGACGGCCGGCGGCCCGTCGCCGGTGACCAGTGCACCGCTCTCGTCCAGATCGACCAGCCAGTCGCCGACCAGCCCGCTGTGCACGCGCAGCCCGCGGTGGCCACGCAACGCCCCTGCGACGGCGGTGGCCAGCCCGCCGACGCCCAGCTGCAGCACCGCCCCGTCCGGGACCAGCGCTGCGACGTGCGCGGCGATCCGGGCCTCGATCGCGCCTCCCGGCCGGTCGGGGATCGGCGTCGGCCCGCGGTCGGTGGTCACCGTGGCGGCGAACACCGAGCCGTGCACCCGACCCGGCCCGTGCGTCACCGGCACCGACGGGTCGATCTCGGCCAGTACCACCCGCGCGGTCCCGACCGCCGCCATGAGGTAGTCCACGCTCACCCCGAGGCCGTGACAGCCGTCCGCGTCGGCCGGTGAGACCTGGCAGAACACCACGTCCACCGGCTGACGGCCGGAGCGGATGAGGCTGGGGAGCGACGACATGTGGCAGCGCAGCACCTCCACCGGCCCGCCCGAGAGCACGCCGAGGGCGCCGTAGGAGCGCAGCGCCACGCCGGGCGCCGCGGCGAGCCGGTCGTCGAAGGTCATCCCCACGAACGCGGTGACCCCGCCCAGGCCCGGAGCCTGCAGCAGCAGCGCACCGATCAACGCCCGCGGCTCGCCGCCCGCCTGCCCCCAGGCCACGGTGTCCCCGGGACGGACGAACTCCCGCAGGTCGATCACGGCGGGACCGGCGTCATCGCTGCGGGCGCAGCTGTTCGGCCCGCTCGCGCAGCGAGTACCGCATGAACTTGCCGGTGCTGGTCATCGGGAAGGACTCGACCAGCTCGACCGCCTCCGGCCATTTGGTGCGGCTCAACCCCTTCCCCTCGAGGAAGGTGGTCAGGTCGGCCAGTGCGACCTCGTCGCCCGGGGTCGCGGGGACGACGAAGACGGCGGCCCGCTGCCCGAGCCGCTCGTCGGGCATGGCCACGACCGCGGCCTGGCCCACCCGCGGGTGCTCGTAGAGCAGCTCCTCGATCTCCCGCGGGTCGATCTTGTACCCGCCCCGGTTGATCAGGTCGTCGCGGCGCGACACGAAGTAGCCGTAGCCGTCGGCGTCGATGCGGACGATGTCGGCGGAACGGAACCAGCCGTCGGCGTCGAACATCCGCGCGGTCGTCTCCGGCTGGCCGTAGTAGCCCACGACGAAGTTCGGCCCGCGCGACCAGAGCTCGCCCTCGCCGGGCGGCTCGACGTCGTTGCCCTCGTCGTCGACCAGTCGCATCTCGACCCCGTCGAGCACCGAGCCGATGCTGCGACTGGTGACCGAGATCGGGTCGCCGGGCCGGGTCATGAAGGTGACGCCGGCCTCGGTGTAGCCGTAGAACGCGGCGATCTCGGCGCCCAGCTGGGAGTTGAGCGCGTTCAGCGTCTCGGCCGGGCAGGGGGCACCGGCATAGCAGATGCCGCGCAGGCTCCGCACCTCGCGGGAGCCGAGGTCGGGGAAGCGGGCGAGGTCGATGAGCATCGGCGCCGCCCCGAGCAGGTAGGTCGGCTCGTCGCGTTCGAGCAGCTCGACGCACCTGTTGACGTCCCAGCCGGTCAGCAGCGTGAACGCCGCTCCGCGCCGCAGGGCCGAGAGCACGCCCAGGCCGAGCCCGGTCAGGTGCGCGATGGGCGTGACGATGATCCACTGCGCGTCGCGGGGGAACTGCTGGCCCTGCTCGAAGCTCTGGATCCAGAACAGGTTGTTGGCGTGGGTGTGCAGCTCCGCCTTCGGCCGCCCCGTGGTGCCTGAGGTGAACATGATGAAGAACGGGTCGGCGCCGGTGGGCCGCAGCGCTTCGATGTCGTGCGCGGGCTCCGCCGCGGTCAGGTCCTCGAAGGAGAGCAGGTCGTCGCCGTCACCGCCGGCCACCACGAGGTGCTCCAGCACGGCGATCCGGTCGCGCATCGTGCGGGCCAGCGGGACGAAGTCGCGGCCCTTGAACGAGGCGGGGACGACCAGCGCCCGGGCCCCCGTCAGGTTCAGCACGTAGTCGAGGTCGTGCTCGTCGTAGACGACGTGCAGGAACACCGGGATGATCCGGACCCGGGCGCAGGCCATCAACGTCAGGCAGAACTCGCTCGAGTTCGGCAGCTGCATCGCGAGCCGGTCGCCGGGCCGCAGGCCGAGACCCAGCAGCGAGCTCGCCAACCGCCGGGTCCGCTCCTCGTATTCGCCGTAGCTGGTGCGCCGGCCGTCCTCATCGATGATCGCCAGGGAGTCCGGCCGCTCGGCCGCGTGCCGCTCGAGGTCGTGCACGAAACTCTGCTCGGTCCAGGCGCCCTGGTCGACGTAGCGCTGCAGCACCTCGCGGGTGACCCAGGTGTCGTCGCGGGCGGCCAGCTCGTCGAGTCGGTCGCTGAGCTCGTCGGTCATGGTGCTCCCCGGTCGTGGTGCGGGCTGGTCAGCCGTTGAGGCCGAGCTGCCCGGCGATGATGTTCTTCTGGATCTGCGACGTGCCCCCGAAGATGGTCATGACGAGGCTGTCGCGGACGTAGGACTGCATGTCGCTCTCCATGCTGTAGCCCATCCCGCCCATGAACTGCATGCCCTGCAGGGCGGCCTCCTTGGCCGTCTCGGTGGCGAACAGCTTCGCCATCGAGGCCTCGGCCGGGGCCGGGTCACCCTCGTCCAGCAGTTCGGCGACGTGCCGGACCAGCAGCCGCGCTGCGAGCAGCTTGGTGGCCGTCTCGGCGAGCCCGTGCTGCAGCGCCTGGAACCGTCCGATGGGCTGCCCGAACTGGTGGCGTTCCTTCACATAACGCAGCACGTCGTCGAACGCGCGCTGGCCGACCCCGACCGCCTCCGCACCGATGATCATCCGCTCGCTGTTGAGCCCCTGTACCAGCGCCTGCCAGCCCGCGTCGAGCCCGCCCACGATGTCGGCGTCGGTGGCGCGGACATCCGCGTAGCGGGTGATGGTGGTGTCGATGTGTCCGAGCATGTCCAGCTTGGTCACCTCCACCCGGTCCATCGGCACCAGGAACAGCGAGATGCCGCGGTGCTTGGCCGCGTCGGGGTCGGTGCGCGTGACCACCAGGACCCAGCGCGCATGGTTGGCGTTGCTGGTGTAGATCTTCTCGCCGTTGATCCGCCAGCCGTCGCCGTGGCGGCGGGCGTGGGTGCGTACCGCCGCGGCGTCCGATCCGGTGTCCGGCTCGGTGATCGCGATGGACAGCACGTCACCCTGGGCCACCGCGGGGAGCACGCGCCGCTTCTGCTCCTCGGTACCGAACCTGATCAGCGCCTGGGCGGTGATGACCGTGGTGAGGTATCCGGTGACCGGCAGGCGGTGGTAGGACAGGCGTTCGGTGAGCAGGGCGACGTCGGACAGCTCGCCGCCCGAGCCGCCGTACTCCTCGGGGATGGTCAACCCGAGCCAGCCGGTTGCCGCCAGCTTCCGGTAGAGGGCGTGGTCGTGGGCGACGGTGCCGTCCGCGGTCATCGCGCGCAGCTTGTGTGGTGGGCACTCCCGCTCGCAGAACGCATCGACGGCCTTCACGTAGTCGGCCTGTTCCGGGGTGAGCCGCTCGCGCAGGGCTGCCATGAGAAACCTCGCTGTTCCTGATAAGGATCACCCGGTACGTTAGCGGCTACCGGCGGCCCCGTCACTAGGCGCGACCACCGTGCACGACCTGCTGAGGAGGAACCGGATGAGCACCGTCGAGCCCGCCCACACCTCGGAGCTGGTGTCCCGGGACGGCACCCGGGTGGTGGTCTACCGGTGGGATCCGGCGGGGGCCCCGCGTGGCGTCGTCCAGATCGCGCACGGCCTGGGCGAGCACGCGCGTCGGTACGCGGAGACCGCGGCGGCGCTGAACGCGGCCGGCTTCGTGGTCTACGCAGGCGACCACCGCGGCCACGGCGCCACCGCGGGCGACCCGTCCCGGTTCGGGGTGTTCGGGGAGGACGGGTGGAACCGTCTGGTCGGGGACGTCGGCGCGCTGGTGGAGACGGTCCACGAGGCCCACCCGGGCGTGCCCGTCGTGCTGCTCGGGCACAGCATGGGGTCGATGGCCACCCAGCAGTACCTGCTCGACCACAGCGACCGCATCGACGCGGCCGTGCTGTCGGGGACGACGGCGGTGGACCAGATCGCCGCCGCCATCGACCTCGACCAGCCCCTCGAGCTCGCCGGGTTCAACGCGGCGTTCGAGCCGGCCCGCACCGAGTCCGACTGGCTCAGCCGGGACGAGGCGATCGTCGACGCCTACGTCGCCGACCCGGCCTGCGGCTTCGGTACCGACATCCCCTCGTCCAAGCTCATGTTCGGCTCCGGCGCCGAGCTGGCCGACCCGCAACGGCTCGCCGGCATCCGCGCGGACCTCCCGCTCTACGTCGTCGCCGGTGACCAGGACCCGATCAACGCCGGGCTCGCGCTCCTTGACCTGGTCGTCGAGCGCTACCGAGCGGCCGGGCTCACCGACGTCACGGTCGCCACCTACGAGGGCGGCCGGCACGAGATCCTGAACGAGACCAACCGTGCCGAGGTGATCGCCGACCTGGTGGCCTGGCTGGACCGGGTGCTCGGAGCCCGCTGAGCCGCGACCGACCCGACCATTCCGGAGGACGACCAGATGACCGTGACCGAGACCGACCTCCACCACGTCCGGATCGAGGTCGCCCGCGGGGTCGGCCTGCTGACCGTCGACCGGCCGCCGGCGAACGCGCTGGACCTCGCGCTCGTGCAGGAGATCTCGCAGGCGATGGCGCGGACCGCGGCCCGCGACGACGTCGGCGCGCTCGTCATCACCGGTGCCGGGCCGCGCTTCGTCGCCGGCGCCGACATCAAGATGATGAACTCGCTCGACGCCGACGAGATGCCCCGGTTCATCAGCGGCATCCAGCGGGCGATGGACGACATCGAGGCCATCCCGCTGCCGACCATCGCGGCGGTCAACGGCCATGCGATGGGCGGCGGCATGGAGCTGGCACTGGCGTGCGACCTCCGCATGCTCGCGGAGCAGGCGCGGATCGGGCTCCCCGAGGTGAAGCTCGGACTGCTCCCCGGGGCGGGCGGCACGCAGCGGCTCGTGGAGGTCGTGGGCAAGGGCAGGGCGCTGGACCTGCTCTACACCGGACGCCAGCTCGCCGCCGCCGAGGCGTTGGCGTTGGGCCTGGTCAACAGCGTGCACCCGGTCGATCGGCTGGTGGCGGAGGCCGTGGACTACGCCGCAGGCCTCGCCGCGGGGGCCCGCCCGGCGCTGCGGGAGCTCAAGGCGTGCGTGCTGGCCCACCTCGACGGCGGCCGGCGAGCCGGGATGCGCGCCGAGGCGTCCGGGATCGACCGGCTCTTCGGCACCGCCGATGCCGAGGAGGGGATCGCGGCGTTCGTCGAGAAGCGGCCGCCCCGTTTCGGGCAGGGGACGTGACCGCTGCGCGGCTCAGTCCGAGCTGAGTTCGATCCGTGCGTCGACGGCCAGCGCGGTGCCCCGCCGGAGGTCGACCATCACCGGGTTGACCTCGACGGCGGCGATCCGCGGGTCGGTCACGACGCCGCCCAGCGCGGCCAGCATGTCGGCCAGTGCGTCGGTGACGGCGGGCGTGTGGTCGGCGAGGAAGCGGCCGACCCGGCTGGCCGCGATCGCGCGGCGTGGGTCGGCGCCGGCCGGAACCATCCCGATGTCGTCGAGGTACTCCACTGCCGAACCGCCGGAGCCGAAGACCAGCACCGGGCCGGCGTCCAGGTCTCGCCGGGCACCCAGGAACACCTGCAGTTCCCCGGTGAGCTGTGCCTCGACGATGACCGTGGCCGACCCGGTCGCCGCGTGCAGCCTGCGCCACGCGGCCCGCACCTGGTCGTCGGCGACCAGGCCGAGCTCGACGAGGCCGGCGGCCGACTTGTGGGTGATCGAGTCGACGTCGGACTTGAGCACGACCGGTGGACCGATCGCCGCCGCCGCCGCCGCGGCGGCGTCCTCCCCTTCGGCCCGACGCGCCGGGCCGAAGGGGACGCCGAGACCCGCCAGCAGCTCCCGGACCTCGTGGTAGCCGGTGCCGAGCCGGGCCGGGAGCGTGACCGGTGCCGTCACCGCCGGTGCCACCGCCATGATGGGCGCGGATCCGGACCAGCGGGCGAGCGCCGCGACGGCTCGGTGCGAGCCGGGCAGCAGCGGTGGGGCGCCCGGTCCGGCGAGCCGGTGCCACCCGTCCAGGGTCGACAGCGGCCACGCGGTGACCACGAGCCGGTGCCGGTAGCGCGCGAACAGGTCGTCGAGCGCCTCCTGCTGGGCGGGAAGGACGTTCTGGTCGAGCACGTGCCAGGCGAGAAGCACCCGGTCGAAAGCCGGGTCGTCGAAGAACTGCTCCAGCATCGGGACCAGTAGGTCGGGCTTGCCGAGGATCTCCCCGGACGGATCGAAGGGGTTGGCGCCCCGGGTCAGGGTGAGATGCTTCCCGACCAGTCCGACGAAGGCGTCGGACGGGTCGGGCATGGCGATCCCGGCCGCGGTGGCCTGGTCGCTGATCAGCGCGCCCTCGCCGCCGGACAGCGCGACGACGCCCAGGCGTGCCGGTGCGGACGCCGGGCCCCATGCGGCGCACAGCGCGGCAACCTCCCACAGCTGGTCGAGATCGTCCACGACCAGCACCCCGGCGTCGAGCAGCGCCGCGCGCTGCGAGCGCCAGTGCCCGGCGACCGCTCCCGTGTGCGACGCCGCGGCAGCGGCCCCGCGATCGGAGGTGCCGACCCGGCACAGGACGACCTGCTGGCCGGCCGCGGCCGCCGCCTGGACCCGCGGCCGCCACACCGCCGCGGGGCCGAGCTCCTCGACGATCAGTGCCAGCACCCTGACCCGGTCGTCGGTGGCCAGGTGCTCGACGACGTCCCAGGTCGTGAGGGTGGCCTGTAGCCCGGTGGCGACGGCGAGGCCCACGGCGAGCCCGTGATCCTGCGCGCGGTTGAACACGATGTTGCTCGACGCGCCGCTCTGCGAGACGACCGCCACCGGTCCGGGCACCACGCCGTCCGGGCCGATCATGTTGGTGGCCGCGCGCGGAACGTAGCGGTCGAACAGGTTGACGACACCCGTGGTGCTCGGTCCCAGCAGGGTGATCCGGTGCCGGTCCAGGAAGGCGTCGAGTGCCCGTCGTCGGGCCAGGCCGGCCGGTCCCGCCCCGCCCTCGCCGAAACCCGACGCGGCGACGATCACGTTGTCGATCCCGGCGGCGACGCAGTCCTCCAGCACCGGCAGCACCCGGTCGGCACCGACGAGCAGCACGGCGGAGTCGACCGGACCGGGCACCTCGGCCAGGCTCGGGTGGCAGGTGAGGCCGAGCACCTCGGCGCGCCGCGGGTTGACCGGGTGGATCCGGCCGGTGAACCCGTAGCGCAGCAGGTTGTGCACGCAGGACCCGGTGAAGCCGCCCAGCCCCTCCGACGCCCCGACGACCGCGACCGACGCCGGTGCGAGCAGGCGCGCGAGCGCAGGCCGGTGACCGGCGCCGGCCGGCACGCTCACCGGCCCCCGCCGTGCTGCCAGGCGAGCGCGCTCCGGGTGGCCAGCGCGACCACCCGGTCGAGCCCCAGTCCGATCAGCAGCAGCGTCGCCACCGCGGCCAGGGTGCCCGCGGTGTTGAACTGGCCCGCGTTGAAGCTCACCAGGTAGCCGAGGCCGCGGTTGCCGGCCAGGATCTCCGCGGTGACCACGCCGACCAGAGCCTGCGGTACCGAGATCCGCATTCCCGCGACGATCCACACGAAGGCCGAGGGCAGCCGTACCTTGAACGCCACGTCCGCCCAGCCGCCGCCCATGATGCGCACCCCGTCGATCAGTGCAGGCTTGACCTCCCGGATGCCGTAGAAGGTGTTGTAGAACAGCAGCAGGAACACGATCAGCGCGCAGACGACCAGCGACAGCCCCGCACCGACGCCCACCCAGATGATCAGCAGCGGGATGATCGCCACCTTGGGCAGCGCGTACAGCGCGGTGATGAACGGCTCCGCCACCCCCGCCCAGAACCGCGAGACGCCGAGCAGGTAACCGAACACCACCGCGGACAGCCCGCCGATCAGGAAACCGGCCACCGCGACCCGGAACGTGGCGACCGCGTGGTGGAGGAGCGTGCCGTCCGCGATCCAGCGGACGACAGTGTCCCACACCGCGACCGGGGAGCTGATGAACAGTGGCGCGACCCAGCGTCCCGAGGCGTACTGCCACAGCAGCAGGAAGGCGACCAGGATCGCCGCCTGCAACAGGTGGCGGGCCACCCGGTCCCGGATCCCCGATGCTAGTGCCGGCCTGGTCGCCACAGCACGGGCGCGACCGTTCATGGTGTCAGTCATCGTCCTCCTCCGCGGTGTCCAGGGCGCGGCGCACGGCCAGCTGGGCTGCGAGGTACTCCTCGCTGAGCCGCAGCCGACGGAGGTCGCGATTCGCTCCGAAGGGCATGGTCAGCTCGGCGACCACGCGGCCGGGCCGGTGTCCGAGCACCAGGACGCGGTCCGAGAGCAGCGCGGCCTCGGCGACGTCGTGGGTCACGAACAACACGGTCTGGTCCGCCTGCTCCACCGCCCGCCGCACCTCGTCGTGCAGTCCTTCCCGCAGCCTCGCGTCGACGGCGGCGAAGGGCTCGTCCATCAGCAGCATCCGAGGCTCGTAGATCATGCTGCGGGCCAGCAGGGCTCGCCGCTTCATACCACCCGACAGCTGGGCCGGGTACCGGTCCGCGGCGTGCTCGAGGTCGAGCAGCCGCAGGTAGGTCTGGACCCGGTCGGCGATCTCGGGGCGCGGGACGCCGCGCATCCGCAGCGGCATCGCCACGTTCGCCCGGACCGTACGCCAGGGCAGCAGGGTGTCGTCCTGGGTCATGTAGCCGATCCGGGTGTTGATCCCCGAGATCGCCTTCCCGTCGAACCGCACCTGACCCGAGCTGGGGACCAGCAACCCCGCGACGATGTTGAGGAGGGTCGACTTCCCGCATCCGCTCGGACCGAACAGCGTGACGAACTCACGCTCGCGCACCTGGATCGAGGTGGGCGCGAGGACCTCGGTGTCCCCGAAGCGGACGCTCACGCCGTCGAGACCGACGAGTTCCGCACGTGTCGCGGTCACGGTGCCGCCGCTCACGAGCGGGCGATCGGCGCGACGTCGTCCTCGAAGCCGATCCCGTCATAGGGCTTCCCTGTGGTCTGGGTCTGGAAGTCCAGCGATGCGGTGAGCTGCTGGGGACTCAGGGTGCCGTCGAGGATCCAGGCCGGTGCGACCTGATCCCAGGACAGCCGGTAGACCTCGTCGGGAAGGTCGGGGAAGTACCTGTCCTTCACCGCGGCGCGGGTCTCCTCGCCCCGGTCGGTGATGGCGGTGCCCGCCGCCCGCAGCGCGGTGACGAACTGCTCCACCCGGGCGGGGTCGTTCTCGAGTGTCTCGGTGCGCACCAACGCCGTGGCGAACACGATGTCCTCGAGCTCCGGGACGTCACCGCGAGGCAGGTTGACCATGGGGACGGCGGTGCCGTCCGCGTAGTTGGTCTGCATCACCCCGGTTCCGTAGAAGGCGGCGTCGATCCCGTCGTTCTGGAGCCCGGCGACGATCGCGGTCGGCTCGGACGGGACGATCGTCGCGTCGGTGTCGGGGTTGAGGCCGTAGAGGGTGAACAGCGAGCGCAGCATCTGGTAGTTGGCCGACCCGGTCCGTGCGGTGGCGATCGTCAGCCCGCGCAGCGCCTGCACCCGCTGCTCGATCGGCGAGGTCTCGGTGATCCCGAGGCGCTGCGCCACGTCGGTGCGCATGCCGAGCTCGCTGGTGTTCCCGGCGATCGCGGCGACCACGACGAGGGGCGCTCCCTCCTGCAGCGCGTCCCATCCCGACGCCGCGCCGACCAGCGCGACATCGGCGGCACCGGCGCTCAGCGCCGCGATGGTGTTGGGGCTGTTCCCGGCGAAGTCGGTGTACTCGTAGGCGATGCCGGCAGGGGTGAAGGTGTCCAGGGCCATCGCCGCCAGGAGCGGTCCGGCGCTGAGGCTCGAGCTGGCACTCGCGATCCGCAACGGGCCGCCGGCCGCGCCGGGGGCGGCGCCGCCGCCGCATCCCGCGAGCAGCAACGCCATGGTGAGCAGGACCGCGGGCAGGCGGAGCCTGCGGCCAGGGGAGGGTGACCGGGTCATGATCGTCCTTTCGCCGGGGCGGTGCGGGTGCCGGGGGTCGCCGCGCCCTGCAGCGCCACCGCCTGTGTGAGCGCTTCGAGGGAGAGGTCGGAGTGCTGCGGGGCGGCGAACGCCCGCTTGGTGAGCGCGATCGTGTGCGCCCCGCGACCCACGAGATCAGCGGCGAGCTCGGTCACCCTGCTCACCAGCTCGTCGTCGGGGGTGACCGCATCGACGAGCCCGCAGCGCAGGGCCTCGTCGGCGTCCAGGTCGGCGCAGGTGAGGGCGAGCGCCAGCGCACGACGCCTGCCGACCGACTCCACGAGGTGGCGGGTGAGACCGGCGTCGGGGACGAGGCCCCTCGCCCCGAACAGCAGGGCGAACCGGGCCGACCCCGCCGCTACCACGATGTCGCAGGCCAGGGCCAGGGAGACCCCGCCGCCGGCGGCGATCCCGTTGACCGCGGCGATCGTCGCAAGGCGGCTGCGGCGCATCCGTTCGACCAGCCGTTGGGTGCGCTCCACCCGGGCCACGGAGGTCAGGAGGTTCTCGACCTCGCCCGCGGCGGCCAGCTCGCGGGTGTCCGCCCCGGCACAGAACGCCCGACCGGTACCGGTCAGCACCAGGCAGACCGCACCCGGATCGTCCTCAGCCCGCTCCAGCGCGGCGAGCAACTCGTCCTTGAGCGCGGTCGTGATGGCGTTGAGCACCCGTGGCCGGTTCAGCCGCACCCAGTGGGTGCCGCCGACGACCTCGACCTCGAGATCAGCCACGGGTCAGCTCCCGCAGCGCGTCGCGGGCCGCCCACAGGGTGGGGACCACCACCGCACCGGCCTCGGCGAGCGCTGCCTCCTTGCCGGCCGCGGAGTCCGCGCCCGACGAACTCAGGGCGCCGAGGTGCCCCATCCGCCGGCCCGGCGGTGCCGTACGGCCGGCGATGAACGCCACCACCGGGGTCCGCATCCGCGCCACCTGCTCCGCCGCGGCGGCCTCCATGGTCCCGCCGATCTCGCCGAGCACCAGTACCGCGTCGGTGTCCGGGTCGGCCTCGAACAGCTCCAGGTAGCGAGCCTGGCTCGTGCCGAGAACCGGGTCTCCGCCGATCGACACCGCCGTGGACTGGCCGATGCCCGCACCGGTCAGCGCCCGCAGCATCTCGATCGCCAGGCTGCCGCTCTTGGAGATCAGCCCGACCCGGCCGGGTGTGGTGCAGCCCGGGGGCAGCATGCCGAGCAGGGCGGACCCGGGAACGATCGCGCCGACACAGTTGGGCCCGACCAGGGTCGTTCCGGCTGCGCGCGCGTGTTCGACGATCTCGAGGGTCTCGTGGACCGGAACCCCCTCCGTCACGAGTACGACTGGGTCCAGGCCGGCCTCGATGGCCTCCAGCGCGGCGCCGGTCGCCGCTCGGTCGCGCGGGGGGACGTGCACGATCGAGGCGGTCGCGCCGGTGGCCGCGACGGCCTCCGCGACCGTGTCGAAGATCGCGACGTCGTCGACGGTCGTGTCGCCGCGGCCGGGCGTCACGCCGGCGACCGCGGGGGTACCGAACTCGGCGAGAGCCCGCAGCTGGCGCCGTCCGGCGGAGCCCGTGGCGCCCTGGACCAGAACGCGGGTGCTGCGGTCGGCGAGGATGCTCATGACGCTGCCTCCGTGTCCGGACGTGTTGCCGCGCCGGCCAGCTCGGCTGCACGGGAGATCGCCTGTTCCAGTTCGGGCCGCACGTCGACGCCGAGCCCGGCCAGCTCGCCCAGGAGGTCCCCGGTGTCCGAACGAGCCGCCCCGCTTCCGAAGTAGGCGACGGCGGGGACGTCGAGGCCGACCTCGACGATCACGTCACGGATCACGCTCAACACGCCGCCGAGCGGGGTCAGCGACACGGACAGCACGATCAGGACCGCCGCGACGTCGTCGTCGCGGCACCGGTGCAGGACCTGCCGGGCGACGTGGGTCAGCCGTTGCGTGGTGACCCCGCCGACGATGTCGGCGAAGTTGGCCGGTGGGGTGCCGAGATGGTGCAGCATGTCCGCCACCGCCATGCCCAGCCCGGCGCCTCCGCTGAGCACGGCGACCGGGCCGGGGCGCGGGAAGTAGACCGTGCCGTCCTCGGCCTCGTGCTCGAAGGTACGCAGCTTCGCGTCGGCGAGCACGAACCGCGCCCCGTCCCAGATCAACGGGTTGATCTCCAGCAGCTCACCCTGGTGGCGTCGGAACAGGTCCCACAGCCGGACGAGCAGCGCCCCGGCGGCAGCCGCCTCGTCGGCCGGCAGGCCGACCCGGTGCGCCAGCTCGACCCCGTCCTCCGCCCGGACCCCCCGGGCCATCGAGATGTCGGTCCGGGCCAGGAGGGCGGGGTCGCCCGACTCGATCTCGATCCCGCCCCGCGCGCCGAACACCGCGTAGGGCCGCCCGGCCGCGGTGTCCAACCCGATCGCGACGTAGCGCTCGGACCGGGTCGGGACGGCCAGCTCCACCAGCTGGTCGGCCTCGGGTGCCACCTGCCGGATCGCCTCGCCCGCAGCCAGCAGCCCGGCCTCGTCGTCGGCCCGGCGGACCAGCCCGCCCTTGCCGCGTCCGCCGTAGGGCACCTGCGCCTTGACGTACCACGGGCCGGTCTCCCCGACCCGCGGCACGGCCCTGCCGGTGCAGAGCCTGCCCACCGGCACGGGCAGCCCCGCCGCGGCCAGCACCGACTTCGCCTCGTGCTCCAGGTAGATCACGAGGCGGCCTCCCGCAGCAACCCACCGGGGTCGACGACCGAGCGCAGCACCGAGATCTCCTCGGGCGTCGGCTCGGGGGTGCAGGGCGGAGGTTGGTCGGGGAGCGGCCAGCCGGTGTCGCGTCGGACCGCGGCCCAGTCCCGGGTGCCGTGGGTGCTGCGTGCCAGCAGTTCGCCCCCGTCGGGGGCGAAGAGCACCGACGGCGTGACGAGCACGGCGGGCCCGAGGTTGGGCATGCCCAGCTCGGCGCGGGTGCGCTTGCGGATGCGCAGGCCGGCGATCGAGACGAAGTCGACGTGCTCGACGAGCACTCGCGGGTCGTGGCGCTCCAGCCAGAGCAGGATGCGTCCCGCGGTGTGGCCGAAGGAGGTGTTGGCGACTCCCGGCCCCCGCAGCCGTCCCTGAGGGCGGTCCACCCAGTGCAGGTTGACGTTGCCGAACCGGTCGATCTGCAGGCCGCTGTGGAAGATCGCGTCGATGCCCCGCTCCGTGGTCTGGTAGACGTCGACGAAGTCGCCGGTGGCCTCGGGGCGGCAGTCGAGTCCGGTGGCGAGCGCCACCAGCCGCCGGGGGTTGGTGTAGATGCCTCCGGCCAGCACGGTGAGGTCCGGGGCGTGCGTGGCCTGGGCCAGCAGGCAGGCCGCCGCCGGCACCAGCGAGCGGACGCCCGTCCCTACGGTCCACCCGTCACGCAGCTCGCGGGCCAGCAGGACGGCCATCCGTTCCCTGGATCCCAGGTTCACGCGAGTGCCTCCGTCTCGAGTGTGCGCAGGTGCGGATGGCCGATCAGCTCGGCGTACTCCGCTGGCCGCTCCGCCCGGCAGTAGCGCTGCAGGTACTCCTGAGCCGCCCCGGTCCGCACGGCCCGCACGTACTCCGCGAGATGGCGCACGTCTGCGCTGTAGCACCCTCCGCTCGCCGTGGGGTGCGCTGCGAACGGGGCCGCGACGATGCCGTCGACGAGGTGACCCGGTACGCCGATGCCGACCCGGCGGACGACCGAGGTCGGCACGATCGCGTCGACCTGGGCGTAGACCCGGGTGCTCGCGCGAGCCAGCAGCAGATCGGCGTAGCGGCTGCCGAGATAGGCGAGGTTGCCCGCGCTGTCGCCGAGCGGGGCGTGCAGGAACGCGACATCGGGGTGGCAGGCCGCGACCACGCGGTGCCCGTCGCGCGTGTCGAGCAGCGGGTTGTCGTCGAGCACGTCGTTGGCGCCGAGCTTGTGCAGGACCTGGTAGGGGGAGTCCTCGGCCGCAGCGATCAGGCTGCCTATCAGCACCGCCTCGTCCAGGTCCTCGAACACCACGCCGGCGTCGGCGGCCGCGCGCACGCCGGGGGCCAGACCCGCCTCGCCGAGGGAGACGTGCGGGATTCTCAGCCGCTCCACGAGCCCGGCGACCAGCAGCACATCCGCGTCCCAGGACGCCGCCGGGCTGGAGGTGAGCACCCGTGTCCGCAACCCGGCCCGCACGGCCGCCCGGACGAGGGTGGCCGGCCGGTTCTCCAGGGCCAGGCCACCGAGCGCCAGCACGTCGACCGGCGGCAGCGACGCGATCACCCGTGCCGGGTCGGTCACCTTCGTGCCCGGTCCACGGGCCGTCACAGCAGTCATCGTCGCCTCCTGCAGTCGTGCTGACCGTAGGTGCCCGATCGGCGAATCGTCAACCATACGGTCGAATTATAGAAGGATCGTCGGTAATCGACCGCCTGGTAGCATCGACCCGGCGACCACGGGACGGAGCGGCGATGACAGGTGTGCGCGGGGCGGTCGGCTCGGCGGAGCAGCCCGCGGGGGGGCGGGTTGCGCGGCGGCGCGACCGCAAGGTCCAGGACATCCTCGCCGCGGCGGCGGTGGTGCTCGCCGAGCGCGGGTACCACGGCCTGAGCCTGGACGAGATCGCCGAGCGGCTGGACCTCACCAAGGCGTCGCTCTACCACTACTTCCCGAGCAAGGAGGAGCTCGTCAGCTCCTGCCTCGAGCAGCTCGGCAGCTCGCTCAACGGCGAGCTGCGGGACGTGGTGGTCGCACACCCGGGCACCGCGACCGAGCAGCTCACCCTGCTGATCACGCGACAGCTCGAGCTGATCGTGCGCACCCGCCCGGAGATGGCCCGGCTGTTCCTCCAGCCGCTGGACTGGCCCGAAACCTACCGGCGGCGGACCCGCCGGCTGCGTGAGGGACACGACGCGATCTTCCGGGCGGTCGTGCGCCGCGGCATCGCCGACGGGGAGTTCGACGTGGACGAGGACGTGGCGATGCACAACCTCTACGGGGCGATGAACTACGTGCCGGTGTGGTTCCGCGGCCGCCGCAAGCGGGACTTCGACGCGGCGTCCGCCGCGGTCGCGGCGAACCTGCTGCGGCTGTTCCGTCCCGGAGCCGGTCCCGGCGGCTGAAGGGCCCTTCGGCCGGGCGTGGCCGCCCGCCCCGATGTCCGTCACGAGCCGACCACGCCGGTGAAGCGGAGCTCCGTCCACCCCTCGTGATCGACGAAGTGGGGAACGACCCGGGCGTCCAGGGGCACCCCGTCGGCCATCCTGGCGATCATGCGGCCGCCTCCGTCGAGGTCGACGGTGGCGATGGAGTAGGGCACCTCGGCGGCGAAGGCCGGGTCCAGGGTCCGGTGCACCGTGATCGAGGAGTAGACGGTGCCGGTGCCGGGCGCATCCTCCCACCGCGATTCCGGGTGCGCGCAGTACGGGCACGCCGGCGTGGGCGGGAACCGGCGCCGGTCGCACGCTGCGCAGGCCTGCAGCGCCAGGCGGTGCGCGCGCAGGTTCGCCCAATGCGGCTCGCTGTCGACGTCGGTGTTCGGAGGGGGCGGCCCGGGGCGCTCGGGGGTCGGCACGGCGGTCCTCCTCAGCGCCCGGTGAAGGCTGGCCGGCGCTTCTCGGCGAAGGCGACCAGGCCCTCCTCGGCGTCGTGGCTGGTCAGGCAGTAGCGGCTGGTGACCTCACGCTCCAGGCGTATTCCGGCGGCCACGCCGGTGCCGTCCCAGAGGGCGGCGTTGAGCACCCGCTTGGCGTTGCCCACCGCCAGCGGCGACTTCTTCGCCACCTCCGCGGCGAATGCGGTTCCCGCTGCGACGAGTTCCTCGTCGGGCACCACCTTCGACACCAGCCCCCAGTCCAGGGCCTCCTGGGGCGAGAGCAGCCGACCGGACAGGATGAGCTCACGCGCCCTGGCCGGGCCGACCGCGCGCGGCAGCAACGTGAGTACCCCGCCCCCACCCATCTGGCCGAACGTGAGGTGCGCGTCGCCGATCCTGGCCGAGGTGGAGGCGATGGCGAGATCGCAGGACAGCAGCAGCTCGATCCCGCCGGCCACGGCGACGCCGTTGACCAGGGCGACGAACGGTTTCGGGTACTGGCCTATCCGGGCGAACACCTCAGTGGCGTCGCTCAGGAACTGGGGAAACGCGGCCGGGTCACGCTGCAGTTCCCGGTACTTCTTCATGTCCCCACCCGCGGAGAACGCCCGCCCGGCGCCGGTCACCGCAACGACCCGGACACGGTCGTCGCCGGCCAGCTCGTCGAACACCCGGCCCAGCTCCAGTGCCGTCGGCCAGTCCAGCGGGTTCATCTCGGCTGGCCGGTTGAGGGTGACCAGGCCCATCTCGTCGTCCCCGTCGCCGAGCCGTACCCGGTCGACGAGGATCCCGGCCTGCTGCTGCGTTGTCATGTACGGCCTCCGCGGTCGGTGCTGCTGTCGGTGGCGGCGACGCTCGCGATGGCGGGGACCGCTCACCGGTCGCGGCCCGCCGCGGCCGGTGTCGGACCGGGCCCGACGGTTCCGCCGTCCTGACTCAATGGACGGAATCTTAACACTTGGCCGTTAACCAACGTCAACGAAAAAGTTCGAATCGTCGGTTGACGAACCGGGTCCGCCGCCCTAGCGTCCTCGACCGGGAGGCGACATGAGAGACGTGGCGGTGTCGGGCGTCGGGTACTCGGCGTTCAGCAAGGCCTCCGGGCGGACGGTGCTGGACCTGGCGACCGAGGCGGCGCGCGCCGCCACGCTCGACGCGGGCCTGCGGCCCGTCGACGTCGACGGGGTGGTCAGCTTCAGCGTTCTCAACGACTCGGTGTCGAGCGAGGCGGTGGCCACCACGCTCGCCGTACCCGGGCTGCGCTTCGTGATGGACTTCCAGCAGGGCGGACAGTCGCCGTGCTTCATGGTGCAGCAGGCCGCGATGGCGGTGGCCCAGGGCTACGCGGAGAACGTGGTGGTCTTCCGCGCGCTCAACGGCCGGTCCGGGGTTCGCGTCGGCAGCACCGCCTTCGGCAGTGGCGCGGCGCAGTACCGGTACCCGATCGGCTACTCCGCGTACCTGATGTACATCGCGATGTGGGCCCGGCGCTACCTGCACGAGACCGGCGGCGACGAGCGCGACCTGGCGGCCGTCGCGCTGGCGCAGCGGGTCTACGCGCAGGCAAACGACCGTGCCATCCAGCGCCGCCCGCTGGACCTGCCCGGCTACCTGGACTCGCCGATGATCGCCGAGCCGTTCCGGGCCGCCGACTGCACCAGCGAGGTCGACGGTGCCTGCGCGGTGCTGGTGACCAGCCTGGACCGGGCTCGCGACCTGCCGCACCCGCCGGCGGTGGTGGCATCGGCCGCCTACCGGGCCGGCGCCCGGCCGGGCCTGGACATCGGCGACCAGCTGCTGCACGACGACTACACCCGCAACTTCACCCACGGGCTGCGCGACGAGCTGTACGGCCGGGCCGGCATCAGCGCCACCGACGTCGACTTCGCCGAGATCTACGACTGCTTCACCAGCGTGGTGCTGATGGGGCTGGAGGGCCTGGGCTTCTGCGATAGGGGAGAGGCCGGCGCGTTCGTCCGGTCCGGGGCGACCGCACGCGACGGAGCGCTTCCGGTCAACACCCACGGCGGCCTGCTCGCCGAGGGCTACCTGCACGGCATGAACACGGTCGCCGAGGCGGTGCTACAGATCCAGGGTCGTGGTGGTGACCGGCAGGTGCCGCGCCACGAGGTCGGCGTCGTCACCTCCGGCGCGCTGACCGACGGCTCGGCCCTGGTGCTGACGGCCGATCGTTGACCCGGAGGACCCGGCGGCCGGTCTGCCCATCCGGTTCACCGCTCTGCTCGGCATCCGGTGCATCGCCAGCCATCCGTCGCCGAACCGGGCCGCCCGCCGCATCGAGGAGTCGCTGTGGCCGCCGACCCAGTGGGTGGTGTGCGGCGGCGGGCAGGAGCGCGGGCGATCAGCTGCACGCAGGTGCCGTCGACAGCGTGCTGGTGACTGCGGCCGCCGCGACGAGCGCGATGGTGCCCTCCAGCATCGGGTGGAAGGCGAGGTGGTCGC
This sequence comes from Pseudonocardiales bacterium, assembly GCA_026393175.1. Taxonomy (GTDB): domain Bacteria; phylum Actinomycetota; class Actinomycetes; order Mycobacteriales; family Pseudonocardiaceae; genus Pseudonocardia. The sequence goes on along the minus strand of JAPLAT010000035.1, from coordinate 13,674 downwards.
TTGTACGGATGGTGTCGGCGCGGTCCGTACCAGGTGGACCGGCGCAGCGATGTCCGCCGTGCCCCGGCTTGCCGGGTCCGCGATCGGCGGCATCACCCCCGTGCGCAGACCGCCGCGTGGCTCACCCGTATCCGGCGGCTCCCCGGCCAGGCGCTGATCCCCTGTCAGCATGGCGGGACTCCAGCACGTGATCGTAGAACGACATCTCGGGCGAACTTCGAACTGACGGTTGAGAGAATGGGGTGGCGTCCTACCTCGCCCGAGCTCGACCGGACGTCTATGGTCCGGGGCATGGTCGATACCAACCTTCCCGGTTCCGTCCCGACGGCGACGATCAGCTCCCGCGCGTGAACGGCGTCCGCCCGGGTGAACGGGCCGTGTTCGACGGGGCCGCCGGCAAGATCGTCGGCGACCGCTGGGACGGGGTCGGCGAGCACCGTGGAGCCGTGCTGTTGCTGCACGGCGGCGGCCAGACCCGGCACTCCTGGTTCCGCACGGCCGCGGCGCTGGCCGACAACGGCTGGACCGCGCTCGCGCTGGATGCCCGCGGCCACGGCGACAGCGACTGGGCGCCCGACGGCGACTACGGCATCGACGGGCTGGTGGCCGACCTGGCGTCCGTGGTGGGGGCACTGGAGGAGCGCCCGATGCTGATCGGGGCGTCGATGGGCGGTATGACCTCGCTCGTCGCGCAGGGCGAGCGGGGGGACGTGGCCCGCGCGCTCGTGCTCGTCGACATCGTGCCGCGGGCGGAACCCGCGGGCGTCGCCCGGATCATGGCCTTCATGAGCGCGAATCCCGACGGGTTCGGTTCGCTGGAGGAGGTCGCGGAGGCCGTCAGGGCCTACAACCCGCACCGGAAGCGCGCGCCGACTCCCGAGGGTCTGCGCAAGAACGTGCGGCAGCGGGAGAACGGCCGGTGGTACTGGCACTGGGACCCGGCGTTCCTGCAGATCGACTCCGAGCCGCGCCGGTCCACCAGCCACGAACGGGCCGCCGCCGCGGCGCGCCGGATCACCGTGCCGACCCTGCTGGTGCGTGGGGAACAGTCCGACATCGTCAGCGACGAGGGGGTCGCGGAGTTCCTCGAGCTCATCCCCGGTTCCCGGCACGTGGACGTGTCCGCCACCGGGCACATGGTCGCGGGCGACGACAACGACGCCTTCACCTCCACGGTGCTGGGGTTCCTGGCCGACAGCGACATCTGAACCGGCGGTCCGCGGGCCGGAAGCGGGAGCGAGGCGTCCAGCGATGACGAGCGGCGACGGTCTGTGGTTCCGTACCGCGATCACCGAGATGGACGACGAGGAGATCTACGTCCGGGGCTACCCGCTCTCGGACCTGATCCGTGGCCGCAGCTACGCCGAGTGCACCTGGCCGACCCTGCGCGGCGGCGAGCTGCCCACCGCCGCGCAGGCCGCGGTGTTCGAGGCCGTGCTCTGCGGGCTGATGGCCTACCCGGCCGCGCGCCGGCACGGCGTCGAGGGCACCGTGAGCGGCTGCACGACGCGATCCTCGCCGCGTACAGAGCGTTGCGGCCCGGCCGGCGGCCGCTCCCGCTCAACATCGACGGCGCCATGGCCAGGGTGCTCACCGAGCTCGGGTTCGGGCCGCCGCAGATGTACGTGACCAGCCTGATCTCGTTCCTGCCCGGGATCGGGGCGCACATGCTCGAGGAGATCGAGAGCGGCGACCGGTTCCGGATGCTGGCGCCCGACCGCGAGGACTACGTCGGTCCGGCGCGGCGCCCGCTCCCGCCGCGGGCGCCCCCCGAACCGGGCTGATCCGGACGTCCGGGCGGGTGACACAGCACGCGGCGCCCGGGCACGAGGTGTCGCGATGTCGTACACGTCGCCGTCGCCTACGCCTCTTACCGTGGCCTGCATGGATCAGGACCACCAGGTCGATGCCGCGCTGGCGGAGCTGCGCCGCGGCCGGATGGTCCTCGTCGTCGACGACGAGGACCGCGAGAACGAGGGCGATCTCATCGCCGCCGCCGAGCTGGCGACACCGGAGATGCTCGCGTTCGTCATCCGCCACACCAGTGGCCTGGTCTGCGTCGGCATGGACGCCGCGCTCGTCGACCGGCTCGAGCTGCCGCCGATGGTCGCGGAGAACGACGATCCGAGAGCGACGGCGTTCACCGTCTCGGTCGACCTGAAGAACGTCACCAGCACCGGGGTGTCGGCCGCGGACCGTGCGGCGACGATCCGGGCACTCGCCGACCCGGGGACCCGGCCGGGTGACCTTTCCAGGCCCGGACACATCTTCCCGCTGCGGGCCCGCGACGGCGGCGTGCTGCGGCGGGCCGGGCACACCGAGAGCGCCGTGGACCTCTGCCGGCTCGCGGGGCTGGCACCCGCCGGTCTGCTCGCCGAGGTCACCAACGCCGACGGCACCATGGCGAGACGTCCCCAGCTGGCCCGGTTCGCCCGGCAGCACGGGCTGGTCTCGATCACCGTCGCGGACCTGGTGCGGTACCGCCTGCGTACGGACACCCTCGTGCTGCGCCAGGCATCCGGCCGGGTGCCCAGCCCGTACGGCGAGTTCACGGCCGCGACCTACCGATCGGAGCTCGACGGCAGCGAGCACGTCGCGCTCGTGATGGGTGACGTCAGCCAGCCGGAGGACCCAGCCCCCGACGACAATGTGCTGGTGCGGGTCCACTCCGAGTGTCTCACCGGGGACGTGTTCGGTTCACGCCGATGCGACTGCGGCGAGCAGCTCCAGGCGGCGATGGAGCGCATCGGAGCGGTCGGCCGCGGTGCCGTCGTCTATCTGCGCGGTCACGAGGGCCGCGGGATCGGGCTCAGCCACAAGCTCCGCGCCTACACCCTGCAGGACGCCGGCATGGACACCGTCGAGGCGAACCTCGCCCAGGGGCTGCCCGTTGACAGCCGGGAGTACGGGGTCGGCGCACAGATCCTGCGTGACCTCGGTGTGCGACAGGTGTGCGTGATGACCAACAACCCGGCGAAGTACCACGGGCTCGCCGGGCACGGGGTGAGGATCGCCGCCCGCGAACCGCTCATCGTCGCCCCGAACGCGGACAACATCGCCTACCTGACGACCAAGCGGGTCCGCATGGACCACCAGATGGGATCCGTGGCCGACCCGGACGCGACGGCCCTGCGGTGAGTGCGGAGGATCCCGCGCTCGCGCCGGAGGGACCACACCTGTTCAAGGAAGCGATGGCGTCCTTCCCGAGCGGGGTCACGATCGTCACGACGGCTGACCCGTCCGGCCGCTGGTGGGGCTTCACAGCGACGTCGTTCTGCTCGGTCTCGATGGAGCCGCCGCTCGTGTTGGTGTGCCTGGCGACCGACGCCGAGTGCGCCCCGGTCTTCCAGCGCGCCACGAGATGGATCGTCCACGTGATCCATCCGGAGCACGCGCAGCTCGCGATGCGCTTCGCCACCCGCGGCGCGGACAAGTTCGCCGAGGCCGGCTTCGTCGCCGACGACAACGGGCTCCCGGTGCTCGACGTCGCATCGGTGATCCTCGACTGTTCGGTGCACGATCGTCATCCGGCCGGAGACCATACGATCCTGGTCGGCCGGGTCCAGAACGTGCGGACAGGTCCGGAGACGCCAGCAGTGTACTTCCGGCGCGCGTTCCACCTCCTGCCATGACCTGACACGGCCGGTAGGCCCGCGTGTGCGGCCCGGCCGCCGTGGCCTGCGGCCTCGCCTCATCAGCGCAGGCGCCCACCTCGGGCTCTGCCGGCGCCGTGTCGAATCGTCGCCCGGCCGCTCTTCAGGAGCGTGATGCAGAACGGGTCACTCCGACGCTCACCACAGGTCGACCCGGGGCCGATCGAACCCCGGGATCACTGGTCTGCCCGTCGAGCAGCAGGCGTGTTCCGATGTGACACACGCCACTTCCTCCTCCGGTGGCTAGCGTCGACCAGCGGATGGATCGAGCTCGGAGGTGGGCATGGACGGCCTGATCATGGATCGGCCGCTGCTGATGAAGCAGCTGCTCTGGCGCGCGGAACGTGTGTTCGGGGACAAGCGCATCATCTCCCGGATCGGTGACGGCGAGGACATCAGCTACACCTATGCCGACTACGCGCTGCGAGCGCGAAAGCTCGCCCAGGCGTTGACCGCGCTGGGCGTGCAGCCCGGCGATCGGGTCGGGACGTTGGCGTGGAACACCCACCGCCACTACGAGGCCTACTTCGGCGTGCCGTGCATGGGCGCCGTCCTGCACACCGTGAACCTGCGGCTGTTCGACGAGCAGATCGCCTACATCATCAACCACGGTGGCGACCGGGTGCTGCTGATCGACCCCGACCAGATCCCGCTGGTCGAGCGGCTCGCCCCGGACCTGCCCGGTGTGCAGGCCTACGTGGTGCTCGCCGACGAGGTGCCCGAGACCACGCTGAGCCCGGTCCACTCCTACGAGGAGCTGCTCGCCGCACAGGACGGGAAGCTGGAGTTCCCCGACTTCCCCGAGACCACCGCGTCCGCGATGTGCTACACGTCGGGCACGACCGGAGACCCCAAGGGCGTCCTCTACAGCCACCGGAGCGTGGTGCTGCACACCCTGGCCCTGTGCCTGCACGGCTCGATCGGGATGCGCGAGGAGGCGATCTTCCTCGCCATCAGCCCGATGTTCCACGCCAACAGCTGGGGCGTACCCTTCGCCGCGGCGCTGCAGGGCGCGACGCTGGTGCTGCCCGGTCCGCACCCCGAGCCGAGGCACTACCTCGAGCTGATCGAGCGGCACCAGGTCACCCATGCCGTCGGCGCGGTGACCATCGGCGTGATGATTCGCGACCTGCTCGAGCGCGACGACCCGCACTACGACGTCTCCTCGCTCGAGGTCCTCTGGCTGGGCGGTCAGGCCCCGCCGCGCGGTCTGATGAAGTGGTTCGCCGACACCCACGGCATCGTGGTGCCGCAGGGCTGGGGGATGACCGAGGCCTCGCCGCTGGTCACCTTCACGGCGTTGAAGAGCAAGCACGAGCACGTCGCCGAGGACGAGGTCTACGACGTCCGCGGCAAGCAGGGTCTGCCGCTGCCGCTGTGCGAGGTCAGGCTCGTCGACGAGGGCGGCGAGGACCTGCCGTGGGACGGCAAGGCCGTCGGCGAGTACCACCTGCGGTCGCCGTGGATGGCCAGCGCCTACTACGACGACCCGCGCAGCCCGGCCAGCTACGACGCGCAGGGCTGGTTCAGGACCGGTGACGTCGGCGTGATCGACCCGGACGGCTACGTGCAGCTGACCGACCGGTCCAAGGACCTGATCAAGAGCGGCGGGGAGTGGATCTCCTCGGTGGAGCTGGAGAACTCCCTGATGGCACATCCGGCTGTGGCCGAGGCCTCGGTCGTGGCGGTGCCCCACGACAAGTGGCTGGAACGCCCGCTGGCCTGCGTCGTCACGCGCTCGCCCGTCACCCCCGAGGACCTCACGGCCTACCTGCTGGAGCACTTCGCCCGCTGGTGGATCCCCGAGGAGTTCCTGTTCGTCGACGCCATCCCGAAGACCGGCGTGGGCAAGTTCGACAAGAAGGTCCTGCGGGCCAGGTTCGGCGAGGCCGACGCCCGCAGGCGGTACCGAGCGGAGGCGTCCCGATGATCATCGTCGACTACCGGTGCGCGGCCTGCGACGGCGTCAGCGAACACTTCGTGTCCAACCCCGCGCCACCCACGATGCAGTGCCCGGCCTGCCGGGCACCCGCCAGGCGCCGGTTCTCCGCGGTCGGGCTCTCCGGCCGGGCGGCACCGCCGAGCGAGCGCAGGCCGGCCGCGTCCGACCGTGCGCTGTGCCTGGACAACCGCGACGTGCCCGGGCTCTGCCACATGGCGCCCGACGCCGCGCGCACGTGGGTCGCCAGGGCCAGGGGGGACAACCGCAGCCTCGAGCGGGAGCTCGAACGCCAGGAGCGCTCCCTGAAGGAGACCCCCGGGCCCGTGGCCGACCCGGTGTCCCACGACCACGGGCACGCCCACGGGACAGGGCACGGACACACCCACGCGGCACCGGCCGCGGCGGGCCCCGCCGGCACCGCGTGAGCGCGGCCCGCCGACCGGACCGACTACCGGAGGAGAACGACATGGGTGACAGGCTCGCCGGCAAGGTGGCGCTCATCAGCGGCGCGGCACGGGGTCAGGGTGCCGCGCACGCGGCGCTGCTCGCCTACGAGGGAGCGCGACTCGTGATCGGCGACATCCTCGCCGACGAGCTCGCGGCCGTGGCGGAGACGCTCACCGCGAAGGGTCACGACGTCGTCGCGCACGTGTTCGACGTCCGCGACGAGTACGGCTGGGACGCCGCGGTGGCACTGGCCGAGGAGCGCTTCGGCCGCCTCGACATCCTGGTCAACAACGCCGGGGTCCTCGACATGACCGGCGTCGAGGCGACCACCCGCGAGAGCTGGGACCGGATCATCGCGACCAACCAGACCGGTGTCTGGCTCGGGATGAAGGCCGCGGCCGAGGCGATGCGCCGGGCGGGCGGCGGTTCCATCATCAACACCTCCTCCATCTACGGCCTCATCGGCAGCGGCGGGGCCACCGCGTACCAGGCCACCAAGGGTGCCGTCCGGCTGCTCACCAAGACCGCGGCCATCGAGTTCGCCGGTGCGGGCATCCGCGTCAACTCGGTGCATCCCGGGATCGTCGACACCCCGATGGTGTCCGACGACGTACCGGCCGAGGTCATCCCGATCATCGTCGGGGCGACGCCGCTGCAGCGGATGGCGCGGCCCGAGGAGATCTCCTACGGGGTGCTCTTCCTGGCTTCCGACGAGGCGTCCTACGTCACGGGCTCCGAGCTCGTGATCGACGGCGGCTACTCGACGCAGTGACCCGACCGGGCGTTCAGGCGCGCGGTCCACCAGTGCACGACCAATGATCGGCTTCGGCCGGGGAACGGAGAACAGCGGTGGCGATCGAGATCGGGGTGTTCCACAACGGAGCCTCGGACCTTCCTGTCAAGCACGTCCAGTACAACGGGGACACGGTGGCCGTCAACGACGGTGACCTGCCCGCGACACACATCTCGGCCCAGCACACCATCGTCAACCAGGTGCGCCAGGGCATCCTCGCCGACCAGCTCGGCTTCGACTACTGGTTCCAGACCGAGCACCACTTCCAGCCCGAGGGTGCGGAGCTCAGCCCGAACCCGTTGCTCGCCGAGGCGGCCATCGCGTCGCGGACGAAGAACATCCGACTCGGCCAGGCCGCCAACATCGTCACCTGGCACCACCCGATCCGGATCGCCGAGCAGGCCGCGATGCTGGACGTGATCAGCGGGGGCCGGTTGGAGTTCGGGATCGGTCGCGGCTACCAGCCGCGGGAGAACGAGGTGTTCGGCTGGGCCTACGGCTCCACGATCCAGGACCAGGAGCGCAACCGGGCCTACTTCGAGGAGGCCTACGACATCATCATCAAGGCCTGGACCCAGGACTCGATGTCGCACCACGGCGAGTTCATGTCGATCCCGCCGTCCTACACCAAGTGGGGTCACAAGCAGACCCACGCCTACTTCAGCCAGGAGGGCATGGGTCGCACGCTGGAGCAGGTGCTCAAGCTCGGGGCACCGGACATGTACTCCGCCGGCAACCCGGTGCAGGCCACCACCACCAAGCTGCTGGAGATCCCGGTCTACCCGCAGCCGCTGCAGAAGCCCTACCCGCAGATGTGGGAGCCGCTGACCAGCCCCCGGTCCATCCGGTTCGCCGCCGAGCGGGGCATCAACGGGTACTTCATCGTCGAGCCCAACTCCCGGCTCAAGCAGAACATCGACCTCTACCACGAGGAGGCCGAGCGGGCCGGTTGGCCCGACCGCCAGGATCGCGGCGAGTTCAAGCGCGGCTGGGACGCCGAGCGCCGCCGCGGCGTGGTGACCTGCCGCTACATCCACTGCGTGGACAAGGGGCTCGGTGACATGGACCGGGCCGGCCGCGCGCTGGAGCTGCAGTGGGACTACTACGGCCCGTTCGGGTTCGCCGCCGTGCTCGCGGAGGCCGACGAGCCCTTCTACGACCTGAACATGAAGGTGACCGCGGAGCTGCTGCGGGACAAGAAGGTCGCGATCCACGGCTCCAAGCAGTACGTGATCGACTCGATCATGGAGGTCAAGGAGCAGTGCGGCTACGACGACTTCATGTTCCACACCTGGTTCGAGTCCGCCGGCTTCCAGGGTGAGGAGATCGAGGCGCAGATGCAGTACTTCGCCGAGGAGATCATGCCCGTCCTGCACCGCGAGTGCGGCCGTATCGAGCGCGAGCCGAGCAGCGTCGATCTCGACGTGCAGCCCCGCGTCCCTGTCAGCGCCTGACCACCGCAAGGAGACGACCGATGGCAACACCCGGAACGGCCAAGCGGATGTGGGCGCTCGACTCGCCCACCCTCACCGTCGACAAGTCGCTGCTGCTGCTCGGGGCGAGCGGCGAGTGCACCATCCCGATGCCCGCCTACCTGATCGAGCACCCCAAGGGCCTGGTCCTGTTCGACACCGGGCTGGTCCCGGCCGCCGCCACCGATCCCGAGGGGGTCTACGGGCCTCTTGCCGAGCATCTCGGCCTGCGGTTCCTGCCGGAACAGACGGTGGATGCGCAGCTCAAGGCGCTGGGCTACAAGCTCACCGACATCAAGTACGTGATCGCCTCGCACACGCACTTCGACCACACAGGGGGGCTTTACCTCTTCCCCGACGCGCGCTACTACGTCGGCGAGGGTGACATGCGGTTCGGCTTCTGGCCGGACCCGGCGGGTGCGGGCTTCTTCCGGCAGGCCGACCTGGAGCCACTGCGGGGCCGCAACGTGTTCGAGGTACCCGGGGTCGACCACGACGTGTTCGGCGACGGCAGCCTGGTCATCCTGTTCACCCCGGGGCACACGCCGGGCGAGCTGAGCCTGCTGGTCCGACTCCCGGGCCGCAACTTCATCCTCACCGGTGACACGGTGCACCTGCGCGACGCGCTCACCACGATCGCGCCGATGCCCCACGACGCCGACACGGTAGCGTCGCTGCGCTCCATCCGGCGGCTCAACCTGCTCCGGGACTCCGCCGACGCCACCATCTGGATCAGTCACGATCCCGAGGACTGGGCGGAGTTCAAACACGCACCGAACTGCTTCGAATGATCGTCTGCCGGAATCCGTGTCCCAGAAGGGGACACGGATTCCGGCATCAATCGGTATAATCTTTCCGTGCAGTACCGGCGACGGACGCCCCACTGGACGCCCGATGGACGCGGAGAGTGATCGATGACGATCCTTCAGCACGCGGTGGCCCATGAGCGGGAGGCATTCCTCGAGGGCCGCGCCCCGTGCACGACACGTCCGGAGATCGCCGTGTCCTGGCGTCGTTGTTCCTACCTCCACGTGCCGGTGGACACCATGAGGCCACGCTACGCCCCTGACTTCGATCACGAGGCACCCCTGGTGCGTGCAGCCCGCCCCGTGCTCGACCACGTCAACGAGCGGCTCGGGGACCTCGGCATCTCCTTCCTGCTCACCGACGCCTCCGCGCGCATCCTCGACCGCACGTCGTCGAACACACACCTGCTCGGCCGCCTCGACGCCGTGTCGGCGGCCGAGGGCTTCGTCTTCGCGGAGGGCGAGGTCGGCACCAACGGGGTCGGCACCGCGCTCGAACTCGGCCGGACGGTCCGGGTCGACGGCCACGAGCACTACGCGGAGGATCTTCACGAGTTCACCTGTGTCGGCGTCCCGATCCGAAGCGTGGACCGGCGGTTGCACGGCCTGCTCGACGTCACCTGCGCGGCCGACCACGACAACGTGCTCGTGGAGTACATCGCCGAGCAGACCGCGGAGCAGATCGAACAACGGCTGTGGGCGCAGCAGTCGGGGGCGGAACGGGCGCTGCTCGACCGGTTCGTGGCGGCCTCGCGACGCGTTCGTCACGACTTCTTCGTGATCAGCGAGCGACTGCTGATCAGCTCACCTCGTGCGGCCCAGCTTCTCGACGGTGCCGAGCAGTCATTGGTATGGGAGCAGGTCTCCCGGCTGCTGCGGTCGCCCGACGTCTCCGAGGCGGAGGTGGAGCTGCCGGACGGTCGAATGGTCGTGATGCACGGTGAATCGATGTGCGACGGCGGCGACGAGATCGGCGCGATCGTCGAGATCCGGGAGGCGCGCACCGAGTCGGGTTCCACCGGCGCCGGCCTGAGCCGGCCGTCCTCACTTCCCGGCCTCGTCGGGACCGACCCGGCGTGGCTGCGAGCGTGTCACGCGATCGCCGCACGCGCGCGCGACCGGGTCGTCGTCGTGTCCGGCGAACCGGGTGTGGGGAAGACGGCGGTGGCCGAAGCGGTTCATCGGCACCTGGGTGGCGACGGTCCGCTGCTCGTGCGCGATGCCGAATCGATGACGGTGGACGGCCCGTCGGCCTGGATGTCGAGTCTGCGGTCGGTTCTCGTCGGCGAGCCGGGCACCGTCGTCGTGAGGCACGCCGACGGGGTCTCGCCCGCAGCGCTGCGAACCGTCACGTCGATGTTGCACGGTGCCCGCGCGCACGGATGGCGCTGCCTGGCGACCGCCGGCACGCAGCCTGTCCCGATGACGGCCGGCCACGATGATCAGCGGTGCGCTGCGGTCGCGCTGCCGCCACTGCGCAACCGGACGAACGACATCCCGGCACTGGTCCGATCGTTCGCCGCGCCCCGGCGGCTGGCACCCGAGGTCGTCTCGCTTCTCATGCGGACGCCGTGGCCGGGCAACACACGCGACCTGCGCAGCGCGGTCGACCAGGCGCTGACCGTCACGCGGGGGAGCGAGGTGCACCTCGGTGACCTTCCCGACGAGCTGCGCGCCCGGGCCTACCGCCGCCGCATGAGCAGGTTCGAGCAGGCCGAGCTCAGCGCGATCATGGACGCGCTGAGCGAGGCGGCCGGCAACAAGAAGGCCGCGGCGTCGCTGCTGGGAATCTCCCGCTCGACGCTCTACCGCAAGTTGGAGGCGGCGGGAATCGGCCTCAACTAGGTCCGTCGCGCAACCGAGGAGGCGACTCCTTAGGCTGTTGCCGGGTACAGGATGGACGTTGTGTTCCTACTGCTGTGGTCCTGTCCCCTCGAACGGCAGGACGGAGGCAGGCGTGGACGGCGTTGATTCATCGGGCACCAGAGGTGTTGCGAGCGAGGCCCCGATGTACGGTCGCCGACAGCCGAGGCTGCCCAAGGCGTCCGACGTCCTGGCAGATCGGCTGCGCGCGCAGATCCTCGGCAACCAGATGCGGCCGGGCGAGCCCCTGCGGTCCGAGGCCACCCTCATCGCGGAGACGGGGTTCAGCCGGGGGACCGTGCGTGAGGCGTTGCGACTCCTCGAGTCCGACGGTCTGATCGAGATCCGGCGCGGGCCGCACGGCGGCATCAGGGTCGCCGAGCCCGACCTGAGCCAGGTCACCCGCTCGCTCGCTCTCCTGCTGACGATCTCCGGTACGACGATGCGGGCGTTCTCCGAGTTCCGCCAGCTCGTCGAACCCGCGGCGGCGGCTGCCGCCGCGCGAACGGCTTCCGAGGAGCAGCGTGCGTGGCTGCTCGCGCTCGCCGACGAAGGATCGTCGCCCAACGGTTCGTGGGAGCCGTCGGTCGAGTTCCACGAGGCGCTCGGGGTGTGCAGCAACAACGAGATCATCCGGGTGGTCATCGCGGCGTTCGGGCAGGAGCTGACCTGGCACGTTCCGGGAGAGCAGCTCTCCGCCCGTGACATGGAGGAAACCCGCCGGGCGCACCGCAGCATCGCGCAGGCAGTGTCGGCAGGTGACGCCGATCGCGCGGCGAAGGCGATGACTCGTCATCTGCAGCAGTTCGAGCGTGTGCTGGCCGCCAAGGGCCGCTTGGACCAGCCCGTCCTACCGCCGGAGCGCTGGCTGTCGAACTAGGTGTGACCCCGGGACGGCTCCGTTGCGGTCCCGGCGACTGGCGTACGAAGTTAGCGACGGCTAACGTGCGGACGGCTGGCGATGCGGGATCTGGACCCAGGGGGCACACGTGGATGCATGGGCATGGCCGTCGTGATTGCGAACGACGGCACCCGGTCGCAGCGGAAGTCCGCGTTGCTCCAGGCCGCGGCCGATCTGTTCGCGGCCAGGGGTTACCACGCGGTCAGCACCGACGACATCGGCCGTGCCGTCGGTATCTCGGGTCCGGGCGTGTATCGCCATTTCGGCAGCAAGGTCGAGTTGCTGACGACGCTGTGTGATGCGGCGATGGACCACCTCCTCGACGGATCCCGGGCCATCGTCGGGTCCGCTGGTGTCGGTTCAGCCGCAACCGCCCGGCTCGTCGAGTTCCACGTCGAGTTCGCAGCGACCGAGAGAGCACTGCTGGCGGTCTACCTGCGTGAGCAGCGGGAGCTCCCGGTCCGCGAGCTGCGACAGCTGCGGCGCCGCCAGCGCGAGTACGAAGGCGTCTGGTGCGCAGCCATCTCGGCGGAACGCGCGGACCTGGCCGAGCCCGACGTCCGCGCAGTGGTCAAAGTGGTGCTGTCGATGCTGAACGGGACCGCCTACATCAGGGACAGCATTCCGAGAGCACGCCTCGTCGGGCTTCTGGAGCAACTCGCCGCCGGAGCGCTCGGCGGTGTCGGGATCGACATCGGCGGTCGCACCGCTGCTGGTTGAGCGCTCGTCGGCGGTTCGAGGACGGTAGCTGCGAGGGCTGGCTTCACGACCGAATGCTGACCGTCGAGGACAACGGGGCTCGGTCCCGAGCGGTGACGGGCCCGCGTTCCGCAGCTCATGGTCCCGTTCCCGAACCTGGGCTCACTCGCCGAGCTCAACACCGTTCTCGCCACTGCTGATGTCCTCGACGCCGCCCCGGTGATCACCGCGACCACGGCCCGGCCACACGCGAGCGCCACGGTGGATGCCTGAAGTGACCCCCGTCAGCCGATGTCGAGGGCCGGTTCCTCGGCGGAAGACCGCCCTACGGCTACCGGCTGGCAGATGCCGGACCGCATCCGAACCCGGCGAAGGCCGCCGACGGTCGGCGGCTCCGCGTCCTCGAGCCGGACCCGGCGGCTGGGCCGGTCGTCAAACGGATCTTCGCCGAGTACCTCGACGGCCTCGGGATCTTCACGATCGCCGAAGGGCTAACCAGGGACGGAATCCTCTGCCCGTCCGCGCACGACCCCGCGCGCAACCGGCACCGCTCGGGCGCCGCCGGGTCGAAGGGGGCGATCCGGGTAGTTCTCGGCAACGCGCGCTACACCGGCCGCCAGGTCTGGAACAAGCAGCGTATGGACGAGGTGCTCATCGACGTGGATGACGTCGCACTCGGCCACGAGCCCCGGCTTCGGTGGAACGACCGGGACGCGTGGGTGTGGTCCTCGGGCGTCGTGCACGAGCCGCTGATCGGCATCGACGACTTCCAGAACGCGCAGGACATGCTCGCCGGAGGCGGGCGCGCCAAGTCTCGGACGCGCGAACGGGTCCGGCGGCCCTACGTCCTTCGGGGTCTCCTGCACTGTGGGGTCTGCGACCGTCGGATGCAGGGACAGTGGAATCACAACCGGCCCTACTACCGCTGTCGCTATCCACGTGAGTACGCCCTGGCGAGGTCAAGTCCCGGGACGTGGTGTTTGGCAGTCGTCGCGTGATCTTCTGTTGGTCTGTCAGGCGCTGAGCGCCTGGATGTCGCTGGTGGGCACCTCCTCGGTAGTGCTGGCGGGCTGGTCGGGGACGGTGGTGACGCGGGCC